>NZ_JARAVK010000211.1:0-15915 GCF_033792765.1 Streptomyces sp. PA03-6a
GTGTGGGCGGGGTGCGGGGGCGGGGTGAGGGTGAGGCCTCCGCCGGTCTCGAACAGGCGGTGCCGGTAGGTGTGCAGGCCGAATGCCGCGCCGCACAGGGTGACCGGGTCGCGCAGCTCGCCGCGGGCGTCCTCGACGTTCTCGATCACCCACGGGCGCCCGGTCGTTTCCAGGGCTTTGCGGGTGGGGGCGATCAGGTCGGGGTGGTCGCGTCGCTGGATGCGGTGGGTGAGGCTGTAGAGCTGGCACGGCGGGGAGGCGTGGATGACGTCGAACTCCGCCCCGTGCTCGCGGATGAACGCGACCGCGTCGCCCTGGACGAAGTTGAACGGGTAGCGGGGCTGCGGGTGGATGTCGATGCCGGTCACGTCGAAGCCGGCGAGGCGGTAGCCCGTGCTTGCGCCGCCCTGGCAGCAGAACGCGTCCAGCAGGCGCGGCCTGCGGGATCGCCCGGCGGGGACAGGTTGGGTCATGCTGGATGTCTCCAGTTCTCTGATGGGGGACTGAGACGGAGCGGGCCGCGTGTCTTTGGCGAGATCGGGCGGCCCGCTCCGGCGTAGTCAGCCGTGGAAGTGGTTGCGCTTGAAAACGGCCTTGCGGATGTTGACCGAGGTCCCCTGGTCGGCCTCGCCGGTGCGGAGGACTTGGGCGGCGATCCATCCGCCGAAGATGACCGCGGCCAGGATGATGAGCTGGTGGACCAGGGCCGCGAGTGCGGCAATGAACGTCGTCAGTAGCACCAGCCCGCCGCACACGGCGGCGAAGCCGACCCCGCCCAACGCGATGTTCACCGCGGTCCGGGAGACGACCGGCCGTCCCTGCTCCGGGATCGGAGCGGGGGCATGCGGGGTGAGGGTGTAGCCGGTGACGACGCGGCCGTCCGGGAGGACCACGCTCGTCACGGTGGTGTCCGGCTGCATGGGCACGAGCGGTGCCGCGTACGCCTGCACGGGTACCGGCTGGTGGACGGTGACGGCCTGCTCGACGGGCGCGTGAGGAGTGCTCTCGGGGAACATGCGGAATCCCTTCTCGGCATGGCGCAGGGAGGCTGAGGCACCCCCTGCCGGGGTGCCGCTGGAGGGGGTGTTGGGGCTGCCGACCTGCGGTCTTCCCTGACTCCCTGATGGATCATCTGGGCTGGTCAGGGGCAGGGAGGCGGGTCAGGGAGGGGTTCAGGGAGTTCTCCCTGCCTCCCTGACCCGCGCCGGGTGTGGCTCCCTCTACTCGCCGGCGGAAGCGGAACCGTCGGCGTCGCGGTTGGCGAGAGCGCGGGCGAGGCGGTCGCGGCCGATGACCATGCGGCCGTCGGACTTGTAGGGCTCGGCCCCGGTCCCGTCCAGGACGCGCTTGAGGTCGATGAACGACCAGCCGCCGTAGGCGTCCGCGTTCAGTGCCGCCAGGCGCTTGAGGACGTCCTGTGTCAGCACCCGCGGCGCGTCCCCGAGCACACTGGCGATGTCCGCGAGCGGGTCGCGGTCCTCGCCGGACTCGATGACCCGCAGCGTGGTCACTCCGTCCCGCAGGGCCTTGGCCCGGTCGGCGATCTCAGCCGCGGTGTCGGTGTCGATGTAGTGCGTGCGGACCGTGATGGACGCCTGACCCGCCGGGATGGCGATGCCGTCGGAGGCGACGACGACCGTGCCCTTGTCCAGCCCCGGGCGCAGCAGGTTCGGGGCAGCGCCTCCGTCGACGGCCTTGTCCCCCAGCGCCATGCGAGCCTGAGACTCGGTGCCCAGCGCGAGCGACGCGCGGGTGTGGGCACCCTCGCGGACCAGCTTGGGGAGGTTCTGGTCGGTGGGGTCCTGCGTGCCCTGCCACAGCAGCACGTTCACCGCACGGCCCTGGTTGTGGATCTTCCGTGCGGCCATGAAGTAGCGGCTGGTGGCTTTGGAGCCGCCGTAGGGGCGCTTGTCCTCGTCCTTGAGCGGGCACATGAACGCGACCTGCGCCTCGTCGACCAGGACGATCAGGGGCGGGAAGACGCTGCCGGGCGGGGCGGTGAGGCGGCGCTCCATTTCGGCGACGCCGCTCTCGACCATCTCGGTCGCCTGGATGACGTGGTCATCGGTCGGGCCCTGGATCAGCACGGTGGCAAGGCCGTCGAACATGGCCCAGTCGCCGGCGCCCTTGAGGTCCGCCACCCGGAACTCCACTGACCGATCGAGTGCCAGCCACAGGGCGAGCGCTCGCAGGGCCGCGGTCTTGCCCTGGTTGGACAGGCCCGTGATGAGCAGGTGCCGCTGATACAGGCTCAGGCCCGCGGCGTCGCCGCGCAGGTCCTGGCCCCACGGGGCCCGGCCCTTGGCGTAGTCGGCTCGAAGTGTCTCGTCGGTGGTGAGCGGGGACGGGCCGATCGGCTCGTCCAGCGCCCCGGAGTCGGCGATCCACAGCCGCACGGTGCGGGCGGCGGTGGGGATGGTGATGAACACCTCGTGCTCGTGCCTCGTGAGGTTCTCGGCGAGCTTGCGGCGCCGGTTCTGCACCTCGATCGTGGACACCCCCGAGGGGAGGGTGACGTCGACCTCGACGCCGCAGCCGGCGATCCGGATGGGGCCGAGCATGGAGGCGCCGGCGTCGCCCATCTCCTTGATGGCGTTCCGCAGTGCGGGCACCCCGAGGTCGCGCAGGGCTTTGACCACGATGGACGGGGTGATCGGCTCCCCCTCACCCGACCGCACGTTGGCGGGCATCGTCCACTGCGGGGCCGCCTGCTGGTGCCGGCCCACAGCCCACAAGGCCAGCAGGGTGAGGAACGGGCCGATCTGCACCAGCGGGCCCCACACCACCTGAACGATCGTGATCATCAAGTTGATGAACTTGATCACGGCCATGATCGGGGTCACGACGTCGGTGACGTCCTTGGTCGCGATGGCCATCACGATCCCGAGGGCGATCAGGCCACCGATCCCGGCCCCGGTTCCGACCAGCGCGCCCTTGGCGGCGGCGATGGGCGAGTAGAGCAGGTCCATGCGCCGGCGGTGCCGGGCGGCGCGGAAGCGCTGCCCGCGCTCCTCCCACTGCATCGCCTCATCGAACTGCCCCGCAGCCTCAGCAGCGCGCAGCATCCGCTCGTACCGGGCCGCCGTGCGGCCCTCCCACGTGCGGCGGACCACGATCCGCGTGCCGCCCAGCACGTACATGCCGTGCCGGATCACCGCACGCGCCACGGTCTTCGTGCGCTCGTGCGTCGCAGCCGACTTGATGGCTTGGCCGGACCGGACCCAACGCCGCGCGACGCGGGGGCTGTCGGAGGCCGGTATGGGCTTGGGGTCGACGGCGGGCGGGGCGTCGGTGGAGTTGTCTTTGAACAGTCGAACGACGTTGTCACTCATGCTGCGAGGTCTCCTGACTGCCCCGTCCCGGGGGCGTCCACTTCGGTGTCGGGGTAGGCGCAGGGCACACACATGCCGAGAGAGGCGGGGATGACGTAGCCCGCATCGGATCGGCAGGAAGGACAGGTACGGCGCGCGGCCATCGCGGCGGCGAGCGCGGCCCGCCTGGCCGGGGTCATCGGCCTTACGGGCTTGGCCTGGTCGACGCGGTAGAGGTAGGCGACCAGGACCCCGGTCTTCCGGCGGCGGGCCTGTCGCATGAGCTGAGCCGCAACCGGCTGACCACCAGGGCGCAGGCCACGGGCCCGTAACTGCCGGCGGGTGGCGTAGCCGTCGGGGGCGAGGCGCCACGGGAAGGTCGGTAGCCCCCACGTGGCGCCGGCCGGGTCGTAGCACTTCCCGAACGCGGGCGACATCAGGCGACCGCGTCAGTGTCGGTGCGCTCGGAGCGCAGGGTCTCGCGCAACACGCGCGCCTTTGCCGGGGATGTACGGACCGCGCGGCGGATGCCCTCTGCCGTCAGATCCTCGATCAGCCAGCCGGCCGTCGCCTTGCGCGCCTCGATCAGCAGCTCATCTGCTGTCCGCACCGGTCGGGGCGTACGAGCCGACTGCGGGACCCGACCGGTCGCCCCACGGGGCCGGGTCGACTCCGCAGCCGCCACCGCGACCGGTGCCGACTCAATCGCCGCCACCGGCTCCACCGCGACGGGCGGGGGCGGGGAGGGAAGCTCGATCGCGACCGGTGCCGGAACGGGCGTCGTGAGGGTCGACTCTTCCAGGTCAGCCGTAGACCGATTCCTCTTGGTCTCGGACGATTCCTCCGCATTCGCGTGCAGAGCCGACTGGTGGTGCAGCACCTTGGCCACCAGGTCCGAGCCGAAGTAGATCGACCCGACCGGCAGCGAGGTGGCCAGCAGTACCAGGGCCCAGTTCGCCGGGTCCCAGTTGGCCAACCGGCCCCAGTCGACCGACCCGCCGTGGAGCTCCGGCACCAGGCCGTGCACGTAGTTCAGCAGCAGCGAAGCGATCGTGTAGGTCGCCAGGACCCGCAGCGCGAAGCGGCGATCCCGATCGGTCAGAACGAGGGTGGCGATCAGGGCCAGGGCCATCAGGCCGTCGACCACGAACGGATACAGGGTCGCCGCGGTCGCGTCCGCGCCGATGGTCTCGGCGACGTCGCGCAGGGCGTTCCAGGAGACGCGGAAGGCCATGCCGACGACGCCGACCAGGGCCAGCACCAGGGCGGCCCGCCCCTTGCGTTTGAGGTTCACGCGGCACCGCCCGTCCGGCCCGCAGGGCCGTTGGCCAGCGCCCGCCGGGCGGCGAGCACGCGCCGGCGGGCCCGGCGCAGCCGCCGGGAGTCCACCTCGGTGGGCGTGCGGTCGAGCGTCATGATCTGTGCGTCCAGCAGCTCGACTTCCGCCAGGACGACGGGCATCTCATGCTCGATCGCGAACAGCTCAGCGTCCGACGGTTCACCATCGGGCAGGGCGCCGGTAACAACCGGCTGACGTGCAGCGATGTGCTTCATGGGTCGTGTTCTCCCTAGTAGAAGGAACGGCCCGAACAGCGCCCCCGGAGTTGCCGCTCCGGGGGTGCGCGCCGTCGTGTTGATCAGCCACGTCAGTGCGCGGCACGGCCGCTGTGAGCGGCCGGGAGTGCCCCGGGCGAGATTCGATCTCGCACCCTTCACGGCTGGATGCCGGGGCGACGTGCATGTCTCCTTCGGGGGTGCCGAGCCCGTGTCAGGTAGCGCGACATGACCCCGTTGCAGGCGTATGGAGACGTGACCTTTCGGTCTAAGCCGTCCGGAGTGACAAGGGTCCGGTCCGCCCTCGGCCCGCTCTGCCCCGGGCCCCTTGACCTCGAATGGGCCCTTGAATCAAGGGCGTACCGAGGTCCGGCACCCACCGACCGGTCGAACCGACCAGCGAGCACATCCCTAAGGTTCCCTAGGGTTCCCTGCGGTGTCAAGCGGTAAGCTAAGGAACCCCAGGGAAGTGACGACAAGGAGCGAGGCAACATGGCAGGCCAGGCCGACAACCGGGCGCCGTACGCGAAGATTGCCGCTCACTACACGGAGCTGATCGAGTCTGGTCAGCTAGAGCCAGGAACGCTCTTGCCGAGCATCAAGAACATCTCGGAGGAGTGGAAGGTGAGCACCGCAACGGCAGAGAAAGCCCTGCGCAAGTTGCGTAACGAGGGTCTTGTCCGAGGTATCCACGGCATCGGCACTGAAGTCTTGGACCGGCCGGCTCCGATGTCTTCGGGGTCCCAGCGGCAGGACCGGGGACGCCGTACGGGGTCGAGCTGGGGGGCAGGCGAGAGGTCTGACTCTCATCAAGCGGCCATGGTGCCCGCACCTGCTGAAGTGGCACGAGCACTGGACATCGAGCCCGGCTCGGACGTTGTGCGCCGAAGCCGGGTGTACAGGGACCGGCACGGCATCGTGGCGCACAGTACGTCGTGGATTCCCGCTCGATACGAAAAGCTGATCCCGCAGCTATCAGCAAGTGAGCGTCTGACGGGCGGAACCTCGCTCCAGCTCATCGCCGAGGCGACTGGCTTCCCGATCAGCCATCGCATCGACACAGCCTCCGCCCGTCGGCTGACGCCGGAGTACGCACAGCTCTTGGAGCTGGACTCTGACTATCCGTCAACGGAACCGGTGGTCGTGATGACGGCGAAATTCGTCGACAGTGAAGGCAACATCGTTGAGTACGGCGTGGACCTCGGCGGGCCCGGCCGGACATGGCGTACAGAATCGGAGGTCACCCCGTGACGGTCGGGGGAGACACGCTTGCGATGTCCCCACACCCGCCGTTCTGCGTCTTGATGGCCGGACTCCCCGGCTCTGGCAAGACCACCCTTTCCCGTGCTCTCACCGCTCGCGGATTCGTACGGCTGTGCCCGGATGAGGAGATGTACCGCAGGCATGGGGTCTACGGAGTGGACTTCCCCCGGGGGACCTTCCCCGCGCTAGAGCGGCCGGTCCTTGAAGACGTGGCGGTAGACCTTCGTAACGAGCTGCAGGCGGGGCACGATGTCGTCGTTGATCACGGCTTCTGGACCCCAGAGGACCGAGCCAGATGGCGCGCCGTCGCCGCCGACGCCGGCGCGACCCCTGTACTCGTTTATCTCGCTGCGAGTCATGACGAACTGTGGGCAAGGATCAGCAAAAGGAACGATTTCCATGCGGACGATCCCAACGCGATCTACTTCTCCGAGAGCGATCTCCGACGCTATCGGTCCCGCTTTATCGTTCCAGGACCCGACGAACCGCACCTCACGTACGAAGGCGACCTTTCAGTCATGGCCGCGGCACTGGACACAACCCAATCGTGAATCTGATCATGTCAGGCCGACGACCACTCAGTGTAAGGGCCTTGGGGTTCGCGTGTCTGACGACTGCGGAAACTCCCCGTCATTAACGGGCCCGGTTACCACTCCGGAAGAAGCTCCACCTGTCCGCCCGAACCGAACATGCTAATAGGTATGGTCTCCTCGCTTACGATCGACCATCCACTACTGCTCATGATTCGGTAATCGATAGAGTCCGTTCGACTCCTCCATTCTGCGAAGCCTTGGTCGTCCATGCCCATGTCCCCCCGCGCTCTTCCACCGTACCGAAGGGAATAGAGCAAAGCATCGAAACAGGCTCCAAGAACGTCCGCTGTACCCACAGGATCATCGACGGCACTGAAGGTGAATTCCACATGGTTAGGATGGCTCACGAGCATTTGAACAATCAGAGGGCGGATTCCTCGAATCTCATTCCACAGGTAGCGAACATCAACCGCGCCATCTCGCAAGTAGAAGTCTGCATGCCAGAACAGCCCCTCGGCGCTCCCTAGCTCTTCCGGCCAGGATGCCCACGGACGCCTGCTAACCCTCACTTCCAGACCTACCCCATACTGCATATCCGCATGCCGAATGAGGCGTTGCGCAGTCGGATGCTCTCCAGAAATCCATCCGACAGTCATGGCATCCTTGAATTTTTTCGGACTCGGCAGGGTGCGCCTATTGTACGCAGCACAAGCAATAAAAGCCCCCTGCTCTAGATCGCGAAGAGTCTGCTCAATGCGACCCAGGTCATCCCTATGCGGCTTACGGATATGGCCGATCCGATGACGCACCCTCTTCAACTCCTCTTGGCGCCCATTCCAAGAGCCACTTTCCAAGAGCGCATACTCAAACTGCCCCCAATGATTTTCGATTACCTGCAAAAGTTGACTATAGTCAAGATAGGCGAGGGGGTTTTCGCTGTCGGCAGTTGACATGTGTTTATATGCCGCGTCTTGCGTCTGCCGGCCTGACGCGGCTCGCAATTTATCGAGCCAGTTTGCTCCATAAAGAGCACGTAGCTCTACATAAATGAGTTCCCGCAGCCACGCTTCCAACTGCCACCACCGGGCGTAGAGAGCTAGGGACTTTGCGGGCATAACGCTGGGGACGACAGAACGCAAGGCGTCGTAGCTCTCAGAGCCGAGCCAGCTTTCCAACTGTCGACGTTGCTCTTCGATCGAGTCTTCAGCACTCATAGTGAGTTTCTACTACACAACTACCGTCCATGTGCGCTGTTTTGACCGAAGCGGCCGCTCATGGGCGCCTCCAGACACGTCACCTCATGGGCTCAAGAGCGCAACCAGCCCCTAGAGCCCCGTGACGCTGGACCGCGATTCCCAAGCTGGCTACCGGACAGCACAAGCGGATGACAGGCAGTGCTGCCGTCTACGCCTACCACCATCCGGCCCGGCAAGATGCAGGGTGCTTAGTCCGACTCAGAGAAGATTTTGGAGACGGGTAGGTGACAGTGCCCTGTCTCGCTGGCATGCCGTTTCTTGCGACGCATCAACTCGTCCAGGCGGATGCGTTGTTCGAGCACAGCCATGAAGTCGCCCCCATCCATCGTGATGAATGGCGTGCTGAGGCTGTAGACCGCCAGGGCGTCCGCAGTGAAGTTACTCATGCTGATGTAAAGGCCGAGGGTGTTCTTGCCCTTGCGCTCGATATTACTCTTGAAGACGTCCAGCTCGCGACGGCCGATGGCCTCTTTCCACCACTTGGCTTCAAGGACGTAGTGGTCAGTATCGAAAGAGAACGCCCCATCGATCTGTTCGTGTTCCAAGCTGTATGCCGCCCGCGGCTCCAGGTCGTACAGGGCGAACAGCTCGTTGATGAAGCTCTCGAAGTCCCTCCCACGCTGCTGCGGGTTGGTAGCAGCGTGCATCACGATGAACCGTTGCTTCAGCTCCTCATGAGCCTGGGCAAGGGCTCGGCCGTCCTGGGCCTGCTTGGCGCTCTCCGCAATGGCAACCGCGTGTGCCTCATGCTCCGCGATTACCTCGCGCTGCTTGGCAGTCCAACGCCTCAACTCCGCGACGGCCGCAGTAGCTTTGGCTACCTTCTCCTCCCCATCTGCTGGGAAGTCAAGTTAGGAAAGGTCTCCATGTCAGCGATGTCGAGCATGAGCGCGACCGTCAGGTCGAGGTACCGAGCTTCATTGGCTTGCAGCAGGGTGACCAGTTGGCCGGACACTTCCCGCTTGGTGGACGACTGGAAGCTCAGCTGCGCCAGGAGCTCGCCGTGGTCCTTCAACATTGCCCGGACGTACAGCTCGAAAGGGTCTTTGTTCCAGTAGATCGTGGTCAGCGCCTCGACCAGTGCTGTGTATGCGGCCGGGCGGATGGCCTTACTGCGATCGTTGGGCTGCGGCACCGTCCCCCTCCTCCTTACGCACGATGACCGACCTATCACGGTACCGCGCGATCGGTCGATGACCAGCCTGTATGACAGCGATCGATCCCAAGTGGCGTCGATGACCCACCATCCATCCCGTGCCGACGCCGCGATCAGGACCGTGGTCCGCATACGGTGTCGCCCAGCGCAAGCAGGAGGAAGCCAGGGAGCCAAGCGGGTGGCCACACAGCTAGGCCAACAACGATCGGCACTGGACGAAGACGGACGACTGGAGGCGGGGCCGCAGAACAGCGCCGTTGTCACTGAGGGTCTGCTGGATTGGTGCTCAACGCGGTCACTGCACGGGCTACGGTCGCGTCTGAGCGACGGCCGCGTGCTGTCCCGTCAGGTGCTGTACATGAAGTGCAGGTCGATGAGCTCAACCCAGTCGTCGTAGTCCATACGGCGGCTGTCGCCGCCAGCGTCATCCCGCCAGCACCACCGACAGCTCCTCCGGTGAGAGTGCAGCGTGATCTACCCATGCCTGGACGCCCAGGGCCGCTTTCCTGTGTGGCATTTGACAAGCAGGGCAAAGGGTGAAGGATGGGAAGTGACGGAGCGGTCTCGGGCCTGACCCGATAGGTATCTGCCATTGGGTGTCAGCGGCAGTGGTCTCCAATTCACTCAAAGCGTCGTAGGGAATGTCACAGGCATCACGGGGCTGTTCGCGACCCGTCAGTCAGTGCGACGCTTTCGCATCCCGAACAGTCCGGGAGCAATCATGCATGTGTGCAAGCGAGTAGTCGCCCTGACAGCCGTAGCGCTGCTTCCACTGTCAGCGGCACTCTCGATAATGCCTGCGACTCAGGCATCTGCCGGGCCAAATAACCCGAGGGTTAGGGTGGTGGGCCAAGCGCAGATCTGCAAGCCGGGGACCATCGTCCACCGGGTTCTGATCCAAACGGCCAACGGCGAAGCCACCGACGACTACGTAGCGGGCAAGCCAGGGGCCCTCTTTGGCATCTACTCGCTGGCCCTAAATAGAGTTCCCAAGCGCGGCGAGAGGGCACAGATTTACGTCTTCTGCACCAACTGGGGGGGCAAGGAGAGCAGTTATGGAAAGACGGTAACCATTTCGCGACCACCGGTCGGCACCCTATTCCATTTGTCGCTTAAACCGTGAGGGTGGGGTCCAATCGTTCCTGGTCGGTGTGTCCGGTATGTCGATTCGGCCGTTCGTGGGGGCAAGTGGCATACCGTGGGTCGTGAGTTGTGGGCGTTGATCGGGCGCTGCTGCCGAAGTGGCGTGGCGGTCGCCGGTGCCGCAGGCGGTGAACGACCGGGAGTGCCTGAAGGGCATCTTGTTCGGGTCGTACACCTCTCATGTGGCAGCAACTGCCTCTGCAGCTAGGCTTCGGTGGTGATATTCGGAGCTGCGAGCCAGGCCCCGCGACCTGGCAACCGAAGGCTTACGGGGTCTGGAATCGCGTTCGGGATGAAGAGGTCAAGGGCGCTTGCGGGAGCTGCCTCACCGCGCACCACCACTGCACCACGTAGGGCGGACAGCCACGGTCAACAGGGGGCAGCAGACCACGAGGGAAATCGCCCAGTAGACCGGGGTTCCGGCAGGTCAGATGGGTATCGCAGACGGTTTTTCAGGATTCCCAAGCTCAGAGCACGGATTCGCTCCCGGTCACCCGCTCCATCAAAAACCTAGGTCCCGCCCGTGTCCGCACGATGGACGCCATCGATGGCGCCTACGGTCAGGTGCCTCGTGGTGGGCTCTCGACATTCGCGCGGGATGTGGCTGCTGCTTCGTCGTCGCCAGCGCGCGTGTAGGCGGTGGCGGATTGTTCCCATGCCTCCCGAACCCGGGACAGCTCGGCACCGGATGCATTCAGCGTGGTGGCGAACTCGGCCCATGCTTCTCCGGTACGCGCCCAGTCCTCTTCCTGAGTCAGCATCGCAACCGCATTCTCCCCAGCTGCGATCGCCTCTGCGTATCGTTCCAGGCTTCGATATGCGGTGCCGATGTTGTTCCAGGCAATGGCTTGGCCGTGCGTGTCGCCGATCTGCTGGTAGAGGTCCAGGCCGGTTCGGTGGGCGTCGAGCGCTTCGGTGTAGCGCCGGAGCTCTTTGAGAGCGTTGCCGAGGCCATTCCAAGTGCTGGCTTGGCCCTCGGTGTCGCCGGTCTGCTGGTAGAGGTCGAGGGCGGTTCGGTAGGCGTCGAGCGCTTCGGTGTAGCCCCGGAGCTCTTTAAGGGCGGCGCCGAGGCTATTCCAGGCGATGGCTTGGCCGTGGGTGTTGCCGATCTGCTGGTAGAGGTCCAGGCCGGTTCGGTGGGCGTCGAGCGCTTCGGTGTAGCGCCGGAGCTCTTTAAGGGCGGCGCCGAGGCCACTCCAGGCGATGGCTTGGCTGTGGGTGTCGCCGGTCTGCTGGAAGAGGTCGAGGGCGGTTCGGTAGGCGTCGAGCGCTTCGGTGTAGCGCCGGAGTCCCATGAGGGAGCTGCCGATGCCATTCCAAGCGCCTGCTAGGCCGTGGGTGTCGCCGGTCCGCTGGTAGAGGTCAAGGGCGGTTCGATGGGCGTCGAGCGCTTCGGTGTAGCGCCGGAGCTCTTTGAGAGCGTTGCCGAGGCCATTCCAAGCGCCGGCTTGGCCGTGGGTGTCGCCGGTCCGCTGGTAGAGGTCAAGGGCGGTTCGGTGGGCGTCGAGCGCTTCGGTGTGGCGCCGGAGCTCTTTGAGAGCGCTGCCGAGGTTGCTCCAGGCGCCGGCTAGGTTCCGGGCGTCACCGAGTACCTGGCAGGCTTCGAGTGCGTGGGCGCGGACGGTCACCAGATCCTGAAGTCGCCGCCGCCAGTCCAGGTAGCGGCCGAGGAAGAATCCTAGTTCCGCGGCTGTCTTGGTGCGGGCATAGGTGTGGGTGGTGGCAAGCAGGTTCTCGCGTTCGGCGTCAAACCAAGCCAGCGCCTGCTCCCGTCCGGCGAACAGCGCCAACACGGCTTCGCCGGGCGGCCGGAGGCAAGTGTCGGCTGCTCTAGCGTGGCTAACGTAGTGGTCGGTGAGTCGGGTGCGGGCCTGTTCGTAGCGCCGGCGGGGAACTCGGTCACGGTCCATGGCGGTGCGGGCCAGTTCCTGCGCGTGGACGCGCAGGAGGTCGTGCATGAACCAGCGGTCGCGCATCTGGCTGTTCTGGATGAGCAGGCGTGCTCGGACGAGCTGTCGCAGCAGCGGGGTGATCTTCTCAGCGGGCTGGCCCGTGAGGGCTGCGACGGCGGGGGTCGAGATGTCCGGGCCGGGGTGGAGTCCGAGAAGGCGGTAAAGGTCGGCCTCCTGATGGGAGAGGCGGGTGAGGCATTCGTCGAACACGGCGCGCAGGTTGCGTTCTCCGTCGTCGAGGCCGCCAAGGAGGGTGCCAGCGTCGGTGAGCATCCGCACCCGCTCGGACAGCGGCTGGTCGGGGTCGTCAGCGAGGAGAGCGGCGGCAATCTGCAGCGCCAGGGGCAGGTAGCCGCAGAGCGCGGCGAGTTCCTCTGCGGCAGCGGGCTCGTCCTCGACCCGTCGGTCGTCGGGGTCGGCGACCTCCAGCCGCTGGCGCAGGAGGTCGACGGCGGCATCCGGCTGGAGAGGGTGGAGGTTGAACATGCGGGCGCCGAGCCCGGGCAGCGTGTGCCGGGAGGTCACCAACACTGCGTGGTGACGGGCCGGCAGCAGCGGACGGATCTGGTCCGAGGTGGAGGCGTTGTCCGCCAGGATCAGAACCCGCTGCTCCTCACCTGCCAGAGACTCGAGTTGGGACCGATAGAGCCCCTCCCGCTCTTCCAACGTGGGCGGGATGTGTTCCGGCGCGACACCAACGGCTCGCAGCAGCGCCTCCAGCGCGGCCTCCGGTAGGACGGGGGTCGGGTCGTAGCCGCGCAAGTTCACCACCTGCACACGCGAAAACCAGCCCTTGTCAATCGCGGCATGTCCCACGGCGTGAGCGAGCGTCGTCTTGCCCACGCCCGGCAGCCCCGCGATTGACCCGACTGCCGCACCCGCGCCACTCCCGGGGGCGAGCAGGGAGAGGATCTTGGCGACCTCATCCTCGCGACCGGTGAACTCGTGCGGCAGCCCCGGCAGGGCGTTCAATGCGGTCGGCACCGCTGCGTACGCCTGCACGTTGATCTTCGTGGTCTGCGTCCCGCTACCGAGCACCTGACTGCGCTCGAACGACGCCCCCGCGAAACTGCTACTGGTTCGCTGCCCCCGCCCGGGGCGCTTGTCCTTCTTCCCCTTGCCCTTGCGCTTACCGGAATTGTTCCTTGCCCCCATGACCGCCGCCTGTACCGCTACCGGTGGTTGATCGTGTTGTTCTGCGTTCCGCTGCCCAGAACCTGACTATCAGTAAACGTAGCGTTGCTGAAGTCGTTGCGTGTGCTCTGCACCGGGGCCTGGGCGCGCGCCTGCTGAACCAGAACCTGCAGCTCAGCGACTACCTGATGCCGCTCCTCGTCCCGGAGCTGCTCAAGGAGCATCTCCAGACGGGTCTGCCAGCGGGCCACCAAGACAGTCTGCACCCGCTCCGCCTCGGCGCCGTTGCCAGCCGACTCCAGCTCGGCCTGAGTCTGATCGAGCCGCTCAAGCTCGGCCTGCTCCCGATCCGACTCGCCGCGGCCAAGGATCCGCGCGACACCACTGCGGATCCCAGCCCACGCATCAGTCCCCGCCGCCTGCACAATCGCCCCGCCACCGGCCGCCGCCACCGCGATCAGTCCCTCGACCGACACGACAACACCCCCACCCTTCAACGGACAAGAAGCCCAGCATAGGACGAGAAATTCTCCGGATCAGCCGAACCACCAACGCCTCACGGGCCTGCGACGAGCCGACAGCGACGGCTAAGCGATCTCGAAAACAGCCGTGCAGTGCATCGGGGGGCCAAACGGGGAGCCACACGAGTAGGCCTCCGACGGTCAGCCTTGGACGGTGACGGACGCCTCACAGCCCCGGGTGATAGTCAGTTGGTTGGGCGCAGGGGCCGCAAGGCGCAGCAATCGCGTTCGGGACGAAGAGGCCGTGGGTTCAAATCCCGCCACCCCGACTTCGTAGTTGCAGATCAGGGCTCCCAGGAAATTTCCCGGGAGCCCTGACTCGTCTCAGGTGACTATCCGCCTGACCACCGCTCGCGGTCCCGGTCGAAGCCGGGGTCGGTCATGAGGGCTTCGCCGCGCTCTGCGCCTCGAGCCACTCGGTGAACGTCTGGGTGCCGCGGGGGCCGGGGCCGGTCGGCAGCAGGCCACCGCTGCGCATCCCGCCGGGGAAGTACAGGGGCACGACCGGACGGCGGCGGGCGCCGCCCGCGGCGATGAGGCGCCGGGCCAGGTCGACCAGGGACTCGACCTGCGGGCCCGCGAGCTCGGGGGCCATCCCCTTCGGCGCTTCGAGGGCGAGGTCGACGAGGGCCTCGGCCACTTCCCGTACGGCGATGGGTTGGACCGGCGCCGTCGGCACCAGCGCGATCGGTCCGGGGACACCGCTCAGCGCCTGACCGACGAACTCGTAGAACTGCGTCGCCCGCATGATGGTCCATGGCACCGGCCCGCCCCGGATGATCTCCTCCTGCCGCAGCTTGCCCGTGTAGTACGGGTGCCCGACCCGGTCGACCCCCACGATCGACGGCGTCACGAGGTGCCGGACCCCGGCGCGTTCGGCCGCACCGATGAGGTTCCGTCCCGCCTTCTCGAAGAAGCCGACGGCCACCGACTTGCGGTTCGTGGTCACGTTGCTGACGTCGATCACCGCGTCGGCCCCGGTCAGCGCCGCTTCCAGCCCCGACCCGCTGACCAGGTCGACGCCCTGTCCGCGTGACAGCACCACGGGCTCGTGTCCGCGGGCCCTTACGGCCTCCACCACGAAACGTCCGGCCACCCCGGTACCGCCGGCGACTGCGATCTTCATGACTGCTCCCGTCCTCTCGGTGCTGCACGAAAGGAAGGAACGGGCCACACCCATCGCGTCAGCTCCACCTATTGTTACGATCGCGATCGTATCATTCAATACTAATAGGGATGGCCGCCGCATGCCGGCCACCCCGAGGCCGTCCTCTCAGCCCACCCCCACCGGACCCGGCGGGCACCCGGGGTCCCGGGAGCGCCAAGCGTGCGGCGGCTCGCCGACGCCCTGGGCATGCAGCCACGCCGTGGCCCGCACCAGGCCGCGCGCCGCGTCCAGGGGGGTGTCGCAGGAGCGCCCGCTCTCGGCGACGGTGTGCCCGCCGCAATCCACCTCGCGGTCGCACGCCACCCTGACCTCCGCCTCGACCTCCCACGGCGGACCCCGGCGCAGATCCCAGAGACATCGGCGCGGGAAGTACAGCCGCGCGTGGAAGGAGACCTCGCCGAGCTCCACGGAGCCGAAGACTCCCGCGAGCTCGAAGCCCTCAACACGGAGGTACTCCAGGCCACTTCCGGTGTGACCGGCCCGGACGCCGAGGTGCTCGGCCAGCCGGGAGACGAGCGCATCGGCCGTGCTCAGCGCCTCCTGCACGGCCTCGGCGTCTGCCGGATCCGGGAACACCCAGCGCACATCGCCCCGGCCGAGCGGGATCGCTTCCTCCACGGGCACGAGTCTGACCCGGCGCGGGCCCACGGCCAAGGCCTGGACGCGCAGCGGCGCGGGTCAGCCGCAGATGGTGCCGGGGGCGGGGAGTTCGCCGTGGGTCAGGTAGAGGTCGACGGCGTCGTCGATGCAGGGGCTGCCGCGGTGGTAGGCGGTGTGGCCGTCGCCGTCGTAGGTGAGCAGGTGGCCGGAGTCGAGTTGACGGGCGAGGGACTGGGCCCAGGGGTACGGGGTGGCGGGGTCGCGGGTGGTGCCGACGACGAGGATCGGCGGGGCGCCGCGGGCGCTGATCCGGTGCGGGACCTG
>NZ_JARAVK010000212.1:0-15740 GCF_033792765.1 Streptomyces sp. PA03-6a
CGCCCCGCCCGCGCACGCCGGACCGCCGCCCGTCCCCGGTGCCCGGCCGGGGCGGCGTCCTGGCCGGCGTCGCGCCAGGTGCGGGTGTCCCGCTCGCCGCGTGAGGGGTCGGCGGGGCCCGGCCGGGCACCGGGGACGGGCGGCGGTCCGGCGTGCGCGGGCGGGGCGCCCGGCATCGGCCGGGCACCGGGTACCGGCGGCGTGCCCGGTTGCGGGCCGGGGCCTCCGGGCGGAGACGCCGCGGGCTTCTCGTGCGTACCGTCGCGTTCCATCGCGTGTGCCACCCCTCGCAGGTCCGCACTCAATGTAGTCGAGCGGCCACCGCAGTCTGAAGGATCTTGGCACGCTCATGTCCGTCACGTCGAAGAGGCGTTCCGCAGTGCGCCCTATCGGAGTGTGCGGGGCTCCGCCGTACGGGCTTAGCCTGCGAGAAAAGACCACGGTTCGAAGGAGTACGTCCGCCATGACCGATCTGGCCCAGGAGCGTCGACTCGTCACCCCGATCCCCGGCCCCAAGTCGCAGGAGCTGCTGGCGCGCAAGACGGCGGCGGTCGCGAGCGGTGTCGGCGTGACCCTGCCCGTCTTCGTCACCCGCGCCGGCGGCGGCGTCCTGGAGGACGTGGACGGCAACTCCCTGATCGACTTCGGCTCCGGCATCGCGGTGACCTCGGTCGGCAACAGCGCCGAGGCGGTCGTGCGCCGCGCGTCGGCGCAGCTGGCCGACTTCACCCACACCTGTTTCATGGTGACGCCGTACGAGGGCTACGTGGAGGTCGCCGAGGCCCTCAACGAGCTGACCCCGGGCGACCACGAGAAGCGCACCGCGCTGTTCAACTCCGGTGCCGAGGCCGTCGAGAACGCGGTGAAGATCGCCCGCGCGTACACCAAGCGCCAGGCCGTCGTCGTCTTCGACCACGGCTACCACGGCCGCACCAACCTGACGATGGCGCTGACGGCGAAGAACATGCCGTACAAGCACTCGTTCGGCCCGTTCGCGCCCGAGGTCTACCGCATGCCGCTGGCGTACCCCTACCGCTGGCTGACCGGCGCGGAGAACTGCGCGGAGGAGGCCGCGGCCCAGGCGATCGACATGATCACCAAGCAGGTCGGGGCCGAGAACGTGGCCGCGATCGTGATCGAGCCGATCCAGGGCGAGGGCGGCTTCATCGAGCCGGCCAAGGGCTTCCTGCCGAAGCTGGTGGAGTTCGCGCGGGCGAACGGCATCGTCTTCGTCGCGGACGAGATCCAGACCGGCTTCTGCCGCACCGGCCAGTGGTTCGCCTGCGAGGACGAGGGCATCGTCCCGGACCTGATCACCACAGCCAAGGGCATCGCCGGCGGTCTGCCGCTGGCCGCGGTGACCGGCCGCGCCGAGATCATGGACGCCGCGCACTCCGGCGGTCTGGGCGGCACCTACGGCGGCAACCCGGTGGCGTGCGCCGGTGCGCTCGGCGCCATCGAGACGATGAAGGAGCAGGACCTCAACGCCAAGGCCCGCCGCATCGGCGAGATCATGCTCGGCCGGCTGCGCGGCATGCAGGAGAAGTTCGAGGTCATCGGTGAGGTCCGCGGCCGCGGCGCCATGATCGCGATCGAGCTGGTGGAGCCGGGCGGCAAGAACCCCAACGCCGCGGCGACCGCCGCCGTGGCCAAGGCCTGCCACGCCGAGGGCCTGGTGGTCCTGACCTGTGGCACCTACGGGAACGTGCTGCGCTTCCTGCCGCCGCTGGTCATCGGGGAGGACCTGCTGAACGAGGGCCTGGACATCATCGAGGGCGCTCTCGCCCGGCTGTGACCAGGTGCTTCGCCCGTGACCGAGCGGGTACGACACACAGCGTGAAGAAGGTGTGCGGGCCTGATGGCGGGAGGGTGCAACCCCTGCCGGGCGGCCCCCCGGTGACGTACGGTTTCCGCAGATGGATGAAACACCCCGTCTGCGGAAGTCCGCGGGCGACACTTCGCCGGTGACTCCCCATCACCGGCACAGCAGTGCCCTCGCGCACAGCGCCGAAGCCGAAGGCTCCGGCAATCCTCGCCGATCGGTCGGCCGCTTGCCCCAAACCCCCCGGGGCGGGCGGTACGGCGATCGTTCTGGCCGCCCCGGAACTCTCCCCCCTGTTCCGGGGCGGCCAACTTCTCTGGTGGCCGTGGTGTGCACGGCGCTCTTCGGACTGCTGACCTGGCAGGAAGCACTACGAGGGCGCCTGTTGGCCGTGGACGGGCCGGTGCGTGCCACCCTTGCGGGATCCTCCCCCCACCCCGCGGACCGCTCGGCCGTGGCACGGTTCCTGGCCGACCTGGGCAACTGGCAGGTCGCCGTGCCCGTACTGCTGCTTGCGATGGTCTGCACCACCTGGTGCGCCCACCGGTACCGACTGCCCCGCCCCTGGCTGCCACCGCTGGCGTACGCGCTGGTGATGGTCGTGGCGCCGCTGCTGGTCGCCCTGGTGAAGCCGCTGATCGGCCGGGCCGACCCCGGTTCGCCGACCCTCTCCCCGGGCTATCCCGGGTTCTACCCCTCCGGCCACACGGCCACGGCGGCCGCCGCTTACGGCGGCGCCGTGCTCCTGCTGCTGCCGTGGCTGGTACGCACGGCGGCACGGCGGCTGCTGGTCGCGGCCGCCGTGCTGCTCAACGGTGCGGTGGGGGTCGCCCTGGTCCGCTGCGGCTACCACTGGCCGCTCGACGTGGTGGGGAGCTGGCTGCTGTGCGGCGCCCTGCTCGCGGGCGCCGCCCTGGCGGTCAGTTGTTGGTCGGGAAACCGAGGTTGATGCCGCCGTGGCTCGGGTCGAGCCACCGCTGGGTGACGGCCTTGCCGCGGGTGAAGAAGTGGACGCCGTCCGGGCCGTACGCGTGCGTGTCGCCGAACAGCGAGGCCTTCCAGCCGCCGAAGGAGTAGTACGCCACCGGCACCGGGATCGGCACGTTGATGCCGACCATGCCGACCTCGACGTCGTGCTGGAAGCGCCGGGCGGCGCCGCCGTCGTTGGTGAAGATGGCCGTGCCGTTGCCGTACGGGTTGGTGTTGATCAGCTCCAGGCCCTCGTCGTACGAGCCCACGCGGACCACGGACAGGACCGGGCCGAAGATCTCGTCGTTGTAGACGGACATGCCGGGCTTGACGTCGTCGAAGAGGGTCGGGCCGAGCCAGAAGCCGTCCGTGGTGTCCTCGCCGGTGACGGCGTGCTCACGGCCGTCCACGGCGAGGGTCGCGCCGTCGGCGAGGCCCGCGTCGAGGTAGGACGTCACCTTGTCGCGGTGGGCACCGGTGACCAGCGGGCCCATCTCGGAGGCGGCGTTGCAGCCGGGGCCGACCGTGAGCCCGGCCATCCGCTCCTTGATCTTCTCGACCAGCGTGTCGCCGATCGGGTCGACCGCGACCAGGACGGACACGGCCATGCAACGCTCGCCGGCCGCGCCGAACCCGGCGTTGACGGCGGCGTCGGCGGCGAGGTCCAGGTCCGCGTCCGGCAGCACCAGCATGTGGTTCTTGGCTCCGCCCAGGGCCTGGACGCGCTTGCCGTAGCGAGTGCCGGTCTCGTAGACGTACCGGGCGATCGGGGTGGAGCCGACGAAGGAGACGGACTTGACGTCCGGGTGCTCCAGGAGGCGGTCGACGGCGACCTTGTCGCCGTGCACGACGTTGAAGACGCCGTCCGGCAGCCCGGCCTGCTTCCACAGCCCGGCCAGGAAGTTGGCGGCGGACGGGTCCTTCTCGGAGGGCTTGACGACGACGGTGTTGCCCGCGGCGATGGCGATGGGGAAGAACCACATCGGCACCATGGCCGGGAAGTTGAAGGGCGAGATGATCGCGACCGGGCCGAGCGGCTGGCGGATCGAGTAGACGTCGATGCCGGTCGAGGCCTGCTCGGTGAAGCCTCCCTTGATGAGCTGCGGGATGCCGCAGGCGTACTCGACGACCTCCAGGCCGCGGGCGATCTCGCCGAGGGCGTCGGAGTGCACCTTGCCGTGCTCGGAGACGATGATCGCCGCCAGCTCGTCGCGCTGGGCGTTGAGGAGCTCGCGGAAGGCGAAGAGCACCGAGGTGCGCTTGGCCACCGAGGCGTTCCGCCACTCCTTGAACGCGGCGGCGGCCGCGCCGACGGCTTGGTCGACCTCGGAGATCGACGCGAAGTCCACCCGACCGGTCACGGCCCCGGTGGCGGGGTCGTACACGTCCCCGTGCCGCTCCGCGGTGCCGGTCCACGTCTGTCCGGCGATCCAGTGCGTGATGTGCTTGTCGGTCACGGCGGACCTTCCTCTCCTCGTCTCCTGCCAGTCTCGTCAGCGGGCAGGGCCCCCTCAAGCACCAAGGTGTCGGCGTCGGAGCCGGGAGCTTTACAGGTCGTACAGCTCGTCGGGGTGCTCCATGCCCTCCATGAGGTCCAGCCGGATGTCCTGCGCCCAGTCGAAGGCCCAGCGCTTGGCGGCGGCGACGGCCGCGCCGTCCAGTCCCTGCGCCGCGTACGCCGCGTCGTCGGCCTCGACGAGCTTGTCGAGGCGGTCGGCGAGGAGGCGCGGCTGGAGGTCCTCGTCGAGGTGGACGGCCATCGTCAGCAGCTCCCCCGGTGTGAACCAGGCGGTCAGGGCGTGGACGTCGACCAGGTCGCGCACGGTGGCGCGGTCGGCGACGGCGGCCACCTTCAGGGCGGCGCAGTCCTCCAGCGCCACCACCGGAACGGGCCCGGACAGGCCGAGGCCGACACGGACCGGGGGGCGGGAGAGCGGCTGCTTGGCGACGTGGACCGTATGGCCGGCGTCGCCCGGCGAGGTGACCCCCAGGTGGGCGGCCAGTGGTGTGCCGGGCAGCGCGACCACCTCGTAACCGGCCCCGGTGTACGCGGCCGCGAGCGCGGCACCGATGTCGCCGGCCGGTGTGGAGCTGAAGGTCACCAGGTCGAGGTGGCGGGACGGGCGGCGGTCGAAACCGTGCGCGATCAGCGCGAGGCCGCCCGCCACGGCGAGGCCGTGGCGCCCGCAGACGGGCAGGGCGGTCTCGACGAGGTGCGCGAGGCCGGGCGTGAGGTCCATGTCAGCCCGCCGCGGCGGCAGGCGCGGGAGCGGGCGCGCACTTGGGCGCGCCCCGGTATCCGGGGCCGCTCCGGGGCCGGCCGCGTTCCGTGCGGATCATGGCACCAGTGTCGCGCACGGGGGCGTACGGGTGGTGGGCCCCCGGGCGCGGGGTCACTCGCCCGGATCACGGCCGCGCCGTCCCGCCAGGTGGGCCGCCGCCTCGTGCATGGCCAGCTCCAGGACGCCGGGGTCCGTGAGGTTGCCGGTGCCGTCCGGCGGCACGAGCCAGCGGACGCCGCCCGTGGCGCGGCCGGGGTAGGGGACCACGATCCAGGTGCCGGGGCCCGCGGTGCGGACCCCGGTGCCGATCCAGCGGGCGGCGGTGCCCGGGGGCACGAAGTAGCCCATGCGGGAGTCGCCGAAGTCGGCCAGGACCGGGCCCGGGCGGTCGACGAGACGGGTGAGGACGTCGAGCGTCGGGTAGCCCAGTTCGCCGGTGAGGATGAGGACGTCCCACAGCCGCCCGGCGGGCAGGAGCGTCACCCCGAGGGGGTGCCGCTCCCATTCCCACCGGGTGGCGTCGGGGTCGGGTGCCACGGAAACCAGCCATTCGACCGCGCCCCGCGCGTCTGTGCCCACCATGCCGGTTCCTCCGTTCCGTGTGTGCGCTGTCGTGCTGTCACGCGGAGAGAGGAGGCCGGGCCCGGATCATTACGCGGGTTTCACCACGCTCGATGGGGTGATGCGGCTCACAGGGTGCGCGGGCGGTGCGGCAGGGGCGGTCAGCTGTCGAAGCCGAGGCCGAGCCGGTCCATCGTCTTCAGCCACAGGTTGCGCCGGCCGGCGTTGCGGTCGGCGCGGTCCAGCGACCACTTGGTGAGGCTGATGCCCGCCCACGCCAGGGGCTCGGGCGGGAAGGGCAGCGGCTTGGTGCGGACCATGCGCAGTGCGGTGCGGTCGGTGCGCTCGCCGGAGAGCAGGTCGAGCATGACGTCCCCGCCGAAGCGGGTGGCGCCGACGCCGAGGCCGGTGTAGCCGGCGGCGTAGGCGACCTTCCCGTCGTGGGCGGTGCCGTAGAAGGCGGAGAAGCGCGAGCAGGTGTCGATCGCGCCGCCCCAGGCATGGCTGAAGCGCACGCCCTCCAGCTGCGGGAAGCAGCGGAAGAAATGCCCGGCGAGCTTCAGGTACGTCTCCGGGCGTTCGTCGCGTGCGGCGTCCAGGCGGCCGCCGTACGGGTAGATGGCGTCGTAGCCGCCCCACAGGACGCGGTTGTCGGCGGTGAGCCGGAAGTAGTGGAACTGGTTGGCGCTGTCGCCGAGCCCCTGGCGCTTCTTCCAGCCGATCGCGCCGAGCTGCTGCGGCGTCAGCGGCTCGGTCACCAGCGCGTAGTCGTACACGGGGACGATGTAGGGACGCACCCGGCGCACCAGCGAGGGGAAGACGTTGGTGCCGAGCGCGACGTGCCGGGCGAAGACCCGCCCGTACGGGGTGCGCACGGCCATGCCGGAGCCGTTGCGGGCGAGCTGGGTGGCGCGGGTGTGCTCGTAGACGCGTACGCCCAGTTCCTCGCAGGCCCGCTTGAGGCCCCAGGCGAGCTTCGCCGGGTGCAGCATGGCGACGCCCCTGCGGTCCCACAGCCCGCCGACGAAGGTCGGCGAGTCGACCTCGGCACGGACCTGGTCACGGTCGAGCAGCTCCAGTTCGACGCCGTGCCGGGCGGCCTCCTCGGCGGAGGCCCGGAGGTCGTCGAGCTGGTAGGGCTCGGTGGCGACGTCGATCTCCCCGGAGCGTTCGAAGTCGCAGTCGATGGAGTAGCGGTCCACCGCCTCCTCGATGCCGTCGAGGTTGCGGTTGCCCAGCTCCTCCAGTCGCCCGAACTCCTCGGGCCAGCGGGCGAGTCCGTTGGCCAGGCCGTGGGTGAGGCTGGCGGCGCAGAAGCCGCCGTTGCGGCCGGACGCCGCCCAGCCCACCTCCTTGCCCTCGATCAGGACGACGTCGCGGCGCGGGTCGCGCTCCTTGGCGAGCAACGCGGTCCACAGCCCGGTGTAGCCGCCGCCGACCACCAGCAGGTCGCAGTGCTCGTCGCCGACGAGGGCGGAGCCGGCCTGCGGCCTGCCGGGGTCCTCCAGCCAGAACGGTGTCGGCTGCGCGTCGGCGAGCGAACGGGCTGGATCCATGGGGTCTCACACCTTTGCGGATGCGGTCGGCGGATTAACTATGGGCTTTCCTACGGCGGCTGAGCAGCTGTCCGACGACGACGCACAGCACCGCCACGACGAACATCAGCGTGCCGATGACGTTCACCTGGACGGGCAGGCCCTTCTGGGCCGCGCCCCAGACGAACATCGGGAAGGTCACGGTGGCCGGGCCGGCGTTGAACTGCGTGATGATGAAGTCGTCGATGGAGATCGCGAAGCTGAGCAGCGCTCCCGCCGCGATGCCGGGCGCGGCGATCGGGAAGGTGATCCGCCAGAACGTCGACCACGGTGTGGCGTACAGGTCCTGGGCGGCCTGCTCCAGTCGCGGGTCCATGCTCATCACGCGCGCCTTGACCGCCGTCACGACGAAGCTGAGGCAGAACATGATGTGCGCGATGAGGATGGTCCAGAAGCCGAACTGGATGCGCATGTTGAGGAAGAGGGTGCCGAGCGAGGCGCCCATGACGATCTCGGGCATCGCCATCGGCAGCCAGATCAGGCCGGTCACCGGGCCCCGGCCGCGGAAGCGGTAGCGGCCGAGCGCGAAGGCGACCATGGTGCCGAGGATCGTGGCGCCGATGGTGGCGAGCACGGCGATCTCCAGGGACAGCGACACCGAGTCGCACATGTCGCCGACACCGCAGGGGTTGGCCCAGGCGTCGAGCGAGAAGTGGTTCCAGGAGTAGTTGAAGCGGCCCTTGGGCTGGTTGAAGGAGAAGATCAGGACGATCACGTTGGGGATCGTCATGTAGGCGAGCGCGGCCGCGGCGGCGAAGACCACGAGGCGCCGACGCACCCAGTTCAGCACGGGCATCAGACCAGTTCCTCCGTCCCCGCCTTGCGGATGTAGACGGACACGATCACCAGGATCGCGGCCATGAGCATGAAGGACAGTGCGGCGGCGGTCGGGTAGTCGAGCACCGTGAGGAACTTGGACTGGATGACGTTGCCGATCATCTGCTCGCTGGGACTGCCCAGCAACTCGGCGTTGATGTAGTCGCCGGAGGCGGGGATGAAGGTGAGCAGCGTGCCGGCCACGACGCCGGGGAGCGAGATCGGGAAGGTCACCTTGCGGAAGGTGGTGAAGGGCCGGGCGTACAGGTCGCCCGCCGCCTCGTGCAGCCGCGGGTCGATGCGCTCCAGCGAGCTGTAGAGCGGCAGGATCATGAAGGGCAGGAAGTTGTACGTCAGACCGCACACCACCGCCAGCGGGGTGGCGAGCACGCGGTCGTCGGCGGTGATGCCCAGGGACGCGGTGACGCTGAGGATGTGCAGCTTGTCCAGCACGGTGACGACGTAGCCGTCGTCCGCGAGGATCGTCTTCCAGGCCAGGGTGCGGATCAGGAAGCTGGTGAAGAACGGCGCGATGACCATGACCAGCAGCACGTTCCGCCAGCGGCCCGCCTTGAAGGCGATGGTGTACGCCAGCGGGTAGCCGATCGCCAGGCACAGCACGGTGGCGATGCCGGCGTAGGTCAGCGAGCGCAGGTAGAAGACGTCGTATTCCTTGAACGCGTCCCAGTAGGTCGCGAAGTGCCAGGTGACGCGGTAGCCGGTCTCCAGGGAGCCGGTCTGCACCGAGGTCGAGGCCTGGTAGACCATCGGGGCGGCGAAGAAGACCAGCAGCCACAGGATGCCGGGCAGCAGCAGCCAGTAGGGGACGAGTCTGCGCCGCCGGGCGGCGCCGGCCGGGACCGGCGGGGTCTCCTCCGGCGCCCCGGCGGGGGCGGTGGACAGGGCGGCCATTACGCGTTGACCTCCCCGGCCTCGATGTCCTGCGCGGCGTCGAGACCGAAGGTGTGCGCGGGGCTCCAGTGCAGCACCACCTCGGCGCCGGGGGCGAGACGGCCGTCGCGCTCGACGTTCTGCGCGAAGACGGCCAGCTCCGGGCACCAGGGGCTGTTGACGACGTACTGGGTGGAGACGCCGATGAAGCTGGCGTCGACGATCCGCCCGGTGATCTTGTTGCGGTCCTCGGGGACCTCGGCCGCGTCGTCGGCGTGGACGATGGAGATCTTCTCGGGGCGCACCCCGGCGAGGAGCTTGTCGCCCGCCTGCACGGAGGGGACGCACCGTGCGGTGGGCATCGCCAGACGGCCGTCACCGACGCTGAGCAGCAGGTCGTCGCCGCTGGTACCGGCGACCTCGGCCTCGATGAGGTTGGACTGGCCGAGGAAGTTGGCGACGAAGGTGGTGCTGGGGTTCTCGTACAGGTCGGTGGGCGCGCCCAGCTGCTCGATGCGGCCCGCGTTCATCACGGCGATGGTGTCGGCCATGGTCATGGCCTCTTCCTGGTCGTGCGTGACGTGCACGAAGGTGATGCCGACCTCGGTCTGGATGCGCTTGAGCTCCAGCTGCATCTGACGGCGCAGCTTCAGGTCCAGGGCGCCCAGCGGCTCGTCGAGGAGCAGCACCTTGGGGTGGTTGATCAGGGCACGGGCGACGGCGACGCGCTGCTGCTGGCCGCCGGAGAGCTGGTGCGGCTTGCGGCGGGCGAGGTGACCCAGCTCGACGAGGTCGAGCATGTCCCCGACCTGGCCCTTGACGGACTTGATGCCGCGGCGGCGCAGGCCGAAGGCGACGTTCTCGTAGATGTCCAGGTGCGGGAAGAGCGCGTAGTTCTGGAAGACCGTGTTGACCGGGCGCTTGTACGGCGGCAGGCCGGTGACGTCCTGGTCGCCGATGCGGACGGTGCCGCTGCTGGGGTCCTCCAGACCGGCGATCATGCGCAGCGTGGTGGTCTTGCCGCAGCCGGAGGCGCCCAGGAGGGCGAAGAAGGAGCCCTCGGGGATGGTGAGGTCGAGCGGGTGGACGGCCGTGAAGTCGCCGTAGTCCTTGCCGATGCCGGTGAGGGTCACGGCGCCGCCCGCGGAGGCGGGGTCCTTGCCGCCGGCCGGCTCGGTGAGCGGTGCGGTCTGCTGGGTCATGTCGTCAGATCCCTAACTGCGGTGGCCGGTCAGGCGCCGATGAGCTTGGCGAACTTGTCCTCGAAGGCGGTCTCCTCCTTGGAGGAGAGCGACCGGAAGGGATGGGCCTTCGCCTTCATCTCCGCGTTGGGAATGATCAGCGGGTTGTTGGCCACGTCCTTGTCGATCTTGAGGAGTTCCTCGTAGACGCCCGTGCAGGGCGTGATGTAGTTGACCCATGCCGCGAGCTCGGCGGCGATCGCGGGCTGGTAGTACCAGTCCATGAGCCGCTCGGCGTTCTTGCGGTGCTTGGAGCCCGCCGGGACCAGCATGTTGTCGGTGGAGTAGATGTAGCCGGCGGGCGGGATCACGAACTTGATCTCGGGGTTGTCGGCCTGGAGCTGTACCAGGTCGCCGGCCCAGGCGACGCAGGCGGCGATGTTCCCCGAGGCGAGGCCGTCGGTGTACTCGTTGCCGGTGAACTGGCGGATCTGCTTGTTGTCCACGGCCTTCTGGACGCGGGCCACGGCCGCGTCGAAGTCGTCCGCGGTGAAGGACTCCGGCCGCTTGCCCATGTCGAGCAGGGTCATGCCTATGGTGTCGCGCATCTCGCTGAGCATGGCGACGCGGCCCTTGAGGTCGGGGTCGTCCAGCAGCTGGGAGACGCTGCCGACCTTCTTCCCCTTGGTCGCCTTCTCGTTGTAGGCGATGACGGTGGCGATGCCCTGCCAGGGGTAGGAGTGGGCGCGTCCGGGGTCCCAGTCGGGGTTGCGGAAACGTTGCTCCAGGTTGGTGAACGCGTTCGGCAGGTAGGTGGGGTCCAGCGGCTGGGCCCAGCCCAGGCGGATCATCCGGGCGGCCATCCAGTCGGTGAGGACGACCAGGTCGCGGCCGGTGGACTGGCCCGCGGCGAGCTGTGGTTTGATCTTGGCGAAGAACTCGACGTTGTCGGTGATGTCGTCGCTGTACTTGACCTTGATCCCGGTCTTCTTCTCGAAGGCCTCCAGGGTCGGCATGTGCTTCTCGTCGTCGCTCATGTCGATGTAGAGCTGCCAGTTCGAGAAGACCAGCGACTTGTCCTTGTCGGACAGGTCGTCGCTCTTCACACCGCCCTGGTTGTTGGTGGCGGCCGGGATGCCGCACGCGGCCAGCGCCCCGGCGCCCGTGACACCGAGCCCCGCGCCGAGCACCCGGCGCCGGCTGACCGATGCCCTCCCGTTGGTCAGGCTGCGTTCCCACGCTTTGCGTACGGGCTCGGACAGGCCCTCGAACATCTCCATTGCGGTGCGGCCTCCAGGGGCGGTGGTGCGTGGGACGGACGGGCTAGCGGGCCGGTGGGGGGCGGTCCCGGAGGGGCCGGCGGCCGAAGGGTCAGCGGTCGCCGAAGATCGTGCGGTGCCAGTCCTTCCTGGCGACCGCGGTGTTGTCGTACATCACGTGCTTGACCTGCGTGTACTCCTCCAGGGAGTACACCGACATGTCCTTGCCGTACCCGGAGGCCCGATAGCCCCCGTGCGGCATCTCGCTGATGATCGGGATGTGGTCGTTGACCCAGACGCACCCCGCCTTGATCTCACGGGTGGCACGGCCCGCACGGAAGACGTCACGGGTCCACGCGGACGCGGCCAGACCGTACGGCGTGTCGTTGGCCAGGGCCAGACCTTCATCATCGCTGTCGAACGGCAGCACGACCAGTACCGGCCCGAAGATCTCGGACTGGACGATCTCGCTGTCCTGCGCGGCGCCGGTGACCAGCGTGGGCCGGTAGAAGGCGCCCGCCGACGCGGGGGCCTGCCCGCCGGTGACGACCGTGGCGTAGGAGCGGGCGCGCTCCACGAAGCCGGCGACGCGGTCGCGCTGGGCGTGGGAGATCAGCGGGCCGAGGTCGGTCTTGGCGTCGAAGGGATCGCCCACGCGGATACCGGAGAAGAGGTCGGCGACCCCGGCGACGAAGGCGTCGCAGAGGGGGCGCTGCACGTAGGCGCGGGTCGCTGCGGTGCAGTCCTGGCCGGTGTTGATCAGGGCACCGGCGACCGCGCCGTGGACGGCCGCCTCCAGGTCGGCGTCGTCGAACACGACGAAGGGCGCCTTGCCGCCGAGTTCCAGGTGGAGCCGCTTGACGGTGGCGGTGGCGATCTCCGCGACGCGCTTGCCCACCGCGGTGGAGCCGGTGAAGGAGGTCATGGCGACATCCGGGTGCCCCACCAGGTGCTCGCCCGCCCCCTTGCCGGCGCCGGTGACGATGTTGACCACGCCCGCCGGGATGCCCGCCTCGGTCGCCGCCTGGGCGAACATCAGCGAGGTCAGCGGGGTCAGCTCGGCCGGCTTGAGCACGATGGTGTTGCCCGCGGCGATCGCCGGGAGGACCTTCCAGGCGGCCATCTGCAGCGGGTAGTTCCACGGTGCGATGGAGCCCACGACGCCGACGGGCTCGCGCCGCACGTAGGAGGTGTGGTCGCCGGAGTACTCCCCCGCCGCCTTGCCCTCCAGGTGGCGGGCGGCGCCCGCGAAGAAGGCGGTGTTGTCGACGGTGCCCGGGACGTCGAACTCGGTGGTCAGCCGGAGCGGTTTGCCGCACTGCAGCGACTCGGCGTACGCGAACTCGGCGGCCCGCTCGGCGAGGACGCCGGCGAAGCGGTGCATGGCGTCGGAGCGCGCACCGGGGGTGGCGCCGGCCCAGCCGGGCAGCGCCTGCGCTGCGGCGGCGACGGCGGCGTCCACGTCGGCGGTGCCGGCCAGTTCACAGGAGTACACGGTCTCACCGGTGGCCGGGTCGACGACGGGGTGCCGCCGGCCCGAGGTGCCGGGGCGCAAGGTTCCGCCGATGTACTGGGCCCCCTCGGCGAAACGCTCCCTCACATCGAACTCGCCGTTCGCGCTGAGGTCCATCGTCTTCTCCTCGCACTCGGCTCGGCGGCGTGGCCAAAGCCTTGATTGGTGGACGATCCTGACAGAGTAGGCTCGCCCCAACAAGTGATTCCGTTGTTGCCTTTTGGTTACGCGACGAATTCTGTGTTCACCTGACGGCCCGCAACAGGTCGACACCGTGGACGATGCCGGGCGCCACGTGCACCGGGCAACCGACACATCGCATGCCGTGCGACGGGGGCCTTTACACCCTGGAGCTACGGTGGCACGACGTTCCGCCCCCGTTCCGCCCCGGAGGTCACCGTGTTCCCCACCGTCGCCGAGGTCCTGGAACTGGACGTGCTCAGGCGGGGTTCGCCGCAGGTGGTCGCGGGCTCCGGCGGACTGCAGCGCCCGGTGCGCTGGGTGCACATCAGCGAGCTGGCCGACATCGCGGGCATGCTCCACGGGGGCGAGCTGGTCCTCACCACGGGCGTGATGCTGCCCGACGACAAGGAGTCCCTGGCCCGCTACATCGACGGCCTCGCCGACGTCGGCGCCGCGGGCCTCGTCGTCGAACTGGGCCGGCGCTACGCGGACGCCCTCCCCCGCCCCCTGGTCCGGGCCGCCGAACGACGCGGACTGCCGCTGGTGGCACTCCGTACCGAGGTGCGCTTCGTGGCGGTGACCGAGGCCGTGCACGCCCACGTCGTCGACGCCCAGCTGACCGAGCTGCGGGCGTCGGAGGCGGTGCACCAGATCTTCAACGAGCTGTCCGTCGAGGGCGCGGAGCCCGAGGAGGTCGTGCGCGAGGTGGCCCGGATGGCGGGCGCGCCCGTGGTGCTGGAGAACCTCTCCCACCAGGTGCTCGCGTTCGACCCGGCCGGCCAGGACCCCGAAGCCCTGCTCGACGGCTGGGAGCGGCGCAGCCGCGGCGTCCACCCGGCCGGGCGCACCGGCCACGACCCGCGCACCGGCTGGCTGGTCACCGGCGTGGGGGCGCGCGGCCGCGACTGGGGCAGGCTGGTGATCGTCGGCGAGCCCGCGCCCGACGAGGAGCCGGAACCGGGCGAACGCCCGCACCGGCACAGCGTGCTGCTGGAGCGGGGGGCGGCCACCCTCGCGCTCAACCGGCTGCTGGAGCGCGACCGGGAGTCCCTGGAACGGCAGACCCACCGCACCCTGCTCTCCGGCATCCTCACGCACGCCCTGACCGTCTCCGACGTGGCGCTGCGCGCCCGCGCCCTGGGCGTGCCGCTGGAGGGCCGGCGGCTGGTCGGCGTCATGCTGCGGCTGCGCGGCGGACCGGCCTCGGCCGCCCTGGAGGCGCAGGCCCGGCTGCGGGACTTCACCGAGACCGCCGCCCAGGCCGTGCGCGAGCGGGGCCTGACCGCGCTCACCGGCACCCTCGACGACGGCGGTGTCGGCGTGCTGGTCTCCCTCGGCCCGTCCGACCACGAGCACACCGCACTGGAGGACTTCGCCGCCGCCCTCACCCGGCTGACCGAGCCCGCCCCCGACGGCGGCCCCGCCTTCGTCATGGCGGCCGGCTCCTCCGTCGGCTCCCTGCGCGACGCCCGGCGCACCCTGCTGGAGGCGGCACAGGTCGCGGACGCCGCGATGCACGGCGGGCGCAAGGCGGGCACCTATTACCGGCTGCCCGACGTCCGGCTGCGCGGCCTGCTGCACCTCCTGCGCGACGACGCGCGGCTGCAGACGTACGTCGAGCGCGAACTCGGCCCGCTGCTCTCGTACGACGCCGAGCACGGCACGGACCTCGTCCGGATCCTCACCGTCTACCTGGACGCCGGCCGCAACAAGTCGGCCGCGGCCGACGCCGCGCACCTGTCGCGGCCCTCCTTCTACGACCGGCTGCACCGGGTCGAGCGCGTCCTCGGCATCGACCTGGACCAGGTCGAGTCCTGCCTCTCGCTGCACGTGGCCCTGCTGGCGCTGGACGCGGTGCGGCGCTGAGGCGACCCCGCGGCGCCCCCGTTACGGGACGTCCAGGTGCCAGTAGGTGTAGTCGTAGTCGAAGCCGGGGGCGACCTCGACCTGGAACGTGCCGTCCTCGTCGTCCTTGGGCACGAGTACGGTGATCTCCCTTGTCGCGCGCTCCCCCGGCGACAGTTCGTCGGGCAGGCCCACACCGGCGGTCAGGTCGGTCAGGCTCTCGTCCTCGAAGTCGTCCGCGTAGGCCGAGACTTCACTCTCGCCCAGGTCGGCGGTCGTGTCGCCGGTGTTCTCCAACTCGACGGAGAAAGTGACGGCGGTGCCGCCGTCGAGCTGGCTCTCCGGGAGGACGATATCCCGGTGGACGTCCGACAGCGTGACGTGGACCCCGTCGTCGTAGAGCGCGGTGCCGTCGACGTCCAGCGGCGCCGCCCAGTCGCCGTTCCGGGAGGTGATGAGGTCGTCGCCGGACCCGTCGAACCAGCCGTCGTCGATCCCGCTGAACACCAGGGCGATCATCGCGACCGACAGGCCGATGGAGACGATCCCGAGGATGAGGCCGGTCAAGGCCTGCGGCCGGTTGGTCGCCTCGCCGCGCCGGGCGATCCGCAGGCCTACGATGCCGCAGACGACGGCCGCGATGCCGAGCGGGAGGCCGAGGAAGGCCCCGAAGCAGGAGATGGCCAGGACGGCGCCCACGATGCCCATGATCATCGCCGTCAGGCCGGCGCCGTTGCGGGCGACGGGCGGCGCCCATCCGCCGTAGGGGCCCACCGCGTAGCCGGGCTGGGCGGGGTAGCCCGGCTACGCGGTGGGCCCCTAC
>NZ_JARAVK010000213.1:0-15718 GCF_033792765.1 Streptomyces sp. PA03-6a
AAAATGTGTATAAGTGACGGGAACGGGGGTTCTCATGTCGCGGACCAAGGGCGGGGGCGAAGGTCCCGGCCTGTCGACATCGGGCCCCGGGTCGCCGGAAGGACGGCGGCCCGGGGCCCGTCGGGAGTGGCGGGCCGCGCCCCCTCGGGGGCGCGGCCCGCTGTCATGCGGAGCCGGTCAGGCCCGCCGCGTCCAGCAGGTAGGCGGTCATCGCGTCGTAGTGGCGCGGGTCGGTGACGTGGTCGTCCAGCGGGACGGTCACCGAGACCGTGCCCTCCGCCTCGGCGAGGAAGAGGGCCGGGTCGTTGCAGTCCGCGAAGCCGATCGCGTCGATGCCGCGCTGTCCGGCGCACCCCGCCCAGCCGTGGTCGGCGACGACCAGGTCGGGCAGCGGCCGGCCCTGCGCGGCCAGCGCGTCGAGGACCGCCGCCATCGGGCCGGGGGAGTGGGTGTGCCACAGCGTGGCGCCGCGCTCCAGCATGGCCACGTCGCAGAACTGGAAGACGCCGCCCTCGTCGGTGGACAGCCCGCCGGGGATCGCGACGACCTCGGCGCCGGCGGCCCGCACGGCCGCGGCCAGGGTGCGGTGGACGTCCAGCAGGCCGCCGGGGTGGCCGGTGGCGAACAGCACCCGCTGCCCGCCCTCCACGGCCTTGCAGAGCATCCGGGCGGCCCGGTCCAGGGCGCTGATCGTCAGCTCGGGGTCGATGGTGTCCTGCCCCATGAGGTACCCGGGGTCGGCCACGACCCCGCAGCGCTCGGCCATGACCGCCAGCACCGCCTCCTCGTCCGTCCAGCGCTCGCCGAACTCCAGACCGAACCAGTAGTGGCGGTCGCCCTCGGCGAGTCTGCGGTAGTGGGAGCGGTTGTTCTCGCGGGGGGTGGCGACGTCGCCCGCGATGCGCGTGCGTACGAGGTGGTCGGCGAGGGCCTTGCGGGACGGCACGGTGACATGGGGCAGCATGACCCCCATTGTCGCCTGCTGTCGGACGTGCGTGCGGGGGGCCGCCGATCGACGCCGGTCCGTTACCTCCTGTCGGGACGTCAGAAAGCCCGCCGCGGCGGGGTGCACGGGTTCACAGCCAGCGCAGCGCGAACCACAGCTCCATGCGTACGTCCGGGTCGTCCAGGTCCGCCTCCAGCAGGGCCGCCGCGCGCCCGATGCGCTGGCGCACGGTGTTGCGGTGCACCTCCAGGGCGACGGCCGTACGGTCCCAGCTCCCGTGCAGGCCGATCCAGGTGCGCAGCGTCTCCACCAGGGCGGGCGAGTCCGCCACCGCCGCCAGCAGCTCCCGCGCCCTGGACCGGGCGTCGTCCGGGGTGACCAGTCCGCTCATGCCGGGGCCGGCTCCGCGATGGATCACCAGCGGCGCACGGGTGGCGACCGCCCGGCGCAGCGCGCCCGCGGCCTGGCCGTCCCCGGTGACGAGGGCGGCCACCGCGACCGGGCCGCTCACCCCGAGGGTCCACCCCGGCTGGGCGGTCACCTCGCGGCCGGCCGGCAGGAGCAGTCGTACGACGGTGTCGCCCGGCTCGATCAGCGCGGTGCCCAGCGCCGTGCCGAGCGCGGCGGCCGCCAGCGGTCCGGCCGGGCCGCCGCGCTTGCGGGCGTGCACGACGGCCCAGCGGGACTCCGGCCCCAGCAGCGGGGCCGCCTCCTGCGGCTCCGCGCCCAGCAGCAGCCGCACCAGCGCCGCCGACCGGCCCGCCTCCGCGCTGCCCAGGTGCGGGCCGGTGAGCAGGGAGAGCAGGACCGCGGCGACGTTGGCGACCGCGTGGTCGCCCGGATCCGGGTGGCCCGTGACCAGGACGAGCGCCGGCCGCTCGCTCGGGGTGCCGCCGGCCAGCGCGTACGCCGACAGGCGTGTCCCGCCGTGGGTGTCGGTCGCCGAGGAGGGCGCGTGCGCGTCCGGCGCCGGCAGGACCACCCCGGCCAGCCGTACCGCCGCCGCACGCGCCTGCGGGTCCGGGGCGGTGCCCGCCGCGTACACCTCGGAACCGTCCGGGGCGATCAGCGCGGCCCACGCGCCCAGGCGGCCGGCGAGCCTGCGCAGCACCGAGGGCACGGGGTCCGGGCGTCCGGCGGCCGCGGCGAGGGCCTGCTGTGCCTCGGTGACGTGCCGCAGCTCACGGACCCGCGCCTCGCCCATGGCCTGCCAGACGGCCCGCGCGACGGCGGTGAAGGGGGTCCGGGGCGGCACCTCCACCAGCGGCAGGCCGTGCCGGTCGCAGGCGGCGACCAGCGCCGCCGGGGTCTGGTCGTGCACCGGGGCGAGACCGAAACCGAGCGCCGCCGCCCCCGCCTCGACCGTGCGGGCCACGTAGCGGTCCAGGTAGGCGCCGGCGCCCACCGCCGACGCGAAGTGCACCCCCGCGGTCAGCAGCAGCTCCCCGCCGAGCAGGTACGGGAAGGGGTCCTCCATCTCGCTGGTGTGCACCCACTGGACGCGGACGTCCCGGTCGGCCGCGGACGGTCCCGCGACCTGGCGCAGCCCGAGGTCGGGCAGGGCGAGCAGGGTGGCGAGCGGGATCGGCGGCGTGGGCGGCGCCAGGTCCTGACGCGGGGGAGTCATGTGCGTTTCCTCCATGCGGACCGGGTGCGATGGATGAAACGTACACTTCAGCGCTTCTTCCCGGCCACCTATCGTCACCGCAAAGGAAAGCCCGCGGCTCCGCCCGCGCGACCGATGGAGGAGGGCTCATGGCCGTCGACTACGCCGTGATCATCGGCTATCTGGCCGGCATGCTCGCCGTGGGCTGGTGGGGCATGCGCCGTGCCAGGTCCAAGAGCGAGTTCCTGGTCGCCGGCCGCAGGCTGGGCCCGTCGATGTACTCCGGCACCATGGCCGCGATCGTCCTCGGCGGCGCCTCCACCATCGGCGGCGTCGGCCTCGGCTACCAGTACGGCCTGTCCGGTGCCTGGATGGTCTTCACCATCGGCCTCGGCCTGCTGGCGCTGAGCGTCTTCTTCTCGGCCCGCATCGCCCGCCTGAAGGTCTACACCGTCTCCGAGATGCTCGACCTGCGCTACGGCGGCTCGGCCGGCGTCATCTCCGGCGTCGTCATGTGGGCGTACACCCTGATGCTCGCGGTGACCTCGACGATCGCCTACGCGACGATCTTCGACGTCCTGTTCGGGATGGACCGCACCCTGGCGATCGTCCTGGGCGGCGCCGTCGTGGTGGCGTACTCCACGCTGGGCGGCATGTGGTCGATCACGCTCACCGACATGGTGCAGTTCGTGGTCAAGACCCTCGGCGTGCTGGTCCTGCTGCTGCCGATCGCGGTGATCAAGGCGGGCGGCTTCGCGGAGATGAAGGCGCAGCTGCCGAGCGAGTACTTCGCGCCCCTGGGTATCGGCGGGCAGACGATCTTCACCTACGTGCTGATCTACACCTTCGGCATGCTCATCGGCCAGGACATCTGGCAGCGCGTGTTCACCGCCCGCAGCGACAGGATCGCCAAGCTCGGCGGCACCGTCGCCGGTGTCTACTGCCTGGTCTACGCGATCGCCGGCGCCGTCATCGGCACCGCCGCCAAGGTGCTGTACCCGAACCTGGCCGCGGCCGACGACGCCTTCGCCACCATCGTCAAGGACGCGCTGCCGGTGGGCGTGCGCGGCCTGGTGCTGGCCGCCGCGCTCTCCGCGGTGATGTCCACCTCCTCCGGCGCGCTGATCGCCTGCGCCACCGTGGCCAACAACGACATCTGGTCGCGGCTGCGCGGCGTGGTCGGCCGCGGGAGGGACGGCGAAGAGGGTGCGCACGACGAGGTCTCGGGCAACCGCGTCTTCATCCTGGTCATGGGCGTGGTCGTCATCGTCACCGCCATCGCGCTGAACAACGTCGTCGAGGCGCTGACCGTGGCGTACAACCTGCTCGTCGGCGGGCTGCTGGTGCCGATCCTCGGCGGTCTGCTGTGGCGGCGCGGCACCGCGGCGGGCGCCCTCGCCTCGGTGGCCGTCGGCGGCCTGGCCGTCGTGGGCCTGATGGTCTGGAAGGGCGTCCTGGCCAACGAGCCGGTCTACTACGGCCTGCTGGCCTCCCTCGTCGTCTACGTCGCGGTGAGCCTCGCCACCAAGCCGACCGACGCCGCCGTGCTGGCGGCCTGGCGGGAGCGGCTGGCCGGCCGGACCCCCGTCCCGGCCGCCGAGGGGACCGTTCCGGTCGGATAAAGTCACAAAGCGAGCAGAGCGCAACGAAGCGTACGAAAGAAGGCAGTTACCCATGAGCAGCACCGAACCGCGCGGCCCCATCGACTCCTCCCGCACCCCGCGGTACGCCGGTCCCGCCACGTTCGCGCGGCTCCCGCGCCTCGACGAGGTCGGCACCACCGACGTCGCCGTGGTCGGCGTGCCCTTCGACGCGGGCGTCTCCTACCGCCCCGGCGCCCGCTTCGGCGGCAACGCGATCCGCGAGGCCTCCCGTCTGCTGCGCCCGTACAACCCTGCGCAGGACGCCTCGCCCTTCGCGCTCGCCCAGGTCGCGGACGCCGGTGACATCGCCGCCAACCCGTTCAACATCAACGAGGCCGTCGAGACCATCCAGGCCGCCGCCGACGACCTGCTCGACACCGGCGCCCGCCTGATGACCCTCGGCGGCGACCACACCATCTCGCTGCCCCTGCTGCGCGCCATGGCCCGCAAGCACGGCCCGGTCGCCCTGCTCCACTTCGACGCCCACCTCGACACCTGGGACACCTACTTCGGGGCCGAGTACACCCACGGCACCCCGTTCCGCCGGGCCGTGGAGGAGGGCGTCCTCGACACCTCCGCGCTCTCCCACGTCGGCACCCGCGGCCCGCTGTACGGCAAGCAGGACCTCACCGACGACGAGAAGATGGGCTTCGGCATCGTCACGTCCGCCGACGTCTACCGGCGCGGCGCCGACGAGGTCGCCCAGCAGCTGCGCGAGCGCATCGGCGACCGCCCGCTGTACATCTCCATCGACATCGACGTCCTCGACCCGGCCCACGCCCCCGGCACCGGCACCCCCGAGGCCGGCGGCATCACCTCCCGCGAGCTGCTGGAGATCCTGCGGGGCCTGGCCTCCTGCCACCTGATCTCCGCCGACGTCGTCGAGGTCGCCCCCGCCTACGACCACGCCGAGATCACCAGCGTCGCGGCCTCCCATACCGCGTACGAGCTGACCACGATCATGACCCGGCAGATCGCGGCCGGCCGCGCATGAGCGGGCGCAACGGCGGCGACCTGGTCGTCGAATCCCTGACGGCGCTCGGCGCGACGACGGTCTTCGGCCTGCCCGGGCAGCACGCGCTGGGCGCCTTCGACGCGCTGCGGCGCTCGAAGCTGGAGTACGTGGGCCTGCGCGTGGAGAACAACGCGGGCTTCGCCGCCGACGCCTACGCCCGCGTCACGGGCGGCGCCGCGCCGCTGCTGGTCTCCACCGGCCCCGGCGCGCTGATGACGCTCGCCGCGCTGCAGGAGTCGGCAGCCGCCTCGGCGCCGGTCGTCGCCATCGGCAGCCAGGTGCCGGTCGCCGGGCTCGGCGGTGGCCGCCACGGCTACCTGCACGAACTCGCCGACCAGAAGGCGTCGTTCCGCGACATCGTCAAGTCGGTGCACACCGTCCGCACCGCTTCCCAGATCCCCTCGGCCCTCGCCGCCGCCTGGGAGTCGGCGCTGACCGCCCCGTACGGGCCGGTCTGGGTGGAGATCCCGCAGGACGTGCTGCTCGCCCCCGTCACGGTGCCGCCGGTCGGGGAGCTGGCGGCCGGGCCCCGGCCGCTGCGCCCTCGCGCCGAGCTGATCGCCGAGGCGGCGGCACTGCTGTCCCGCGCCGAGCGGCCGGTCGTGCTGGCCGGCGGCGGCGTCGTGCGCTCGGGGGCCGAGGCCGAACTGCGCGCCCTCGCCGAGCGGCTCGACGCCCCGGTGGCCTGCACCTTCGGCGGCAAGGGTGCCTTCCCGTGGGAGCACCCGCTGTCGCTGCGGAGCTGGCTGGAGGACCGGCACACCACCGAGTTCCTGGAGGAGGCCGACGTCCTGCTGGTCGTCGGCTCCGGGCTGGGCGAGCTCTCCTCGAACTACCACACCTTCCGCCCACGTGGCCGGGTGATCCAGGTCGAGGCCGACCTCGGCAAGCTGGAGTCCAACCACCCGGCGCTCGGCATCCACGCCGACGCCCGGCTCGCGCTCGGCGCGCTCGCCGCGGCCGTGGACGAGCGCCGCGACGCGGGCGCGCCCGAGGCGGTGGCGGCACTGCTGGAGCGGATCCGGGAGCGCCTCGACGGCCAGGACCTCGGCCTGGAGCAGCGCGTCCTCGCCGCCGTGCGGGACGCCCTCCCCGAGGACGCCCCCAGCTTCTGGGACATGACGATCCTCGCCTACTGGGCCTGGTCCGCCTGGCCCGGCCCGATGCACTCCGCCCAGGGCGCCGGCGGCCTCGGCTACGGCTTCCCCGCCGCGCTGGGCGCGGCCGCCGCGGACCGCACCCGGCCCGTGCTGGCCGTCTCGGGCGACGGCGGCGCGATGTACTCGATCGCCGAGCTCGCCACGGCCCGGCAGTACGGCCTGCCCGTCACCTGGCTGATCGTCGACGACGGCGGCTACGGCATCCTGCGCGAGTACATGACGGACGCCTTCGGCGAGGCCACCGGCACCGAGCTGGCCCGGCCGGACTTCGTCGCACTCGCCGGGGCCTTCGGCGTCCCGGCGGTCCGCACGAGCCCCGAGCGGCTCCGGGACGACCTCGCGGACGCCCTCGCGGCGCCCGGCCCCTGCGTGGTCGTGCTCCCCGCGCTGCTGCGGATGTTCGCGCCGACGCACCTGGGGTGAAGCCGACGCACCTGGGGTGAAGCCGACGCACCTGGGGTGAACCGGCGCCCGGTTCCGGCCGAGGGGAAAACGTTTCGTCGGGTTTTGTCCCGGGACCTCCGCCCGGGCGCTGTCGGACCCTCGTCGTAGTTTTGTTGCGGGAGGATGAAATCCGCACTCCAGGGCGTTGTGATCCTCCGGCGAAAAGGACGGGACGGGAGGACACCGGGTGGCGGCGAAGGACGACGAAGCGAAGGCCGGCGAGGCCGTGAGGGCCGAGGGCTGGCTGCGGCGGCTGATGGGGTACTGCTGGCGCTACCGGGGGAACGTGGGCCTCGCGCTCGGTTCCTCGCTCGCCGGCATGGCCGTGATGGCCCTCGTGCCGCTCGTCCCCAAGCTGATCATCGACGACGTCATCGTCAAGCACGACAAGCCGCTCGCCCCCTGGGCGGCCGTGCTGATCGCCGCCGCGGTCGTGGTCTACCTGATGACGTTCCTGCGGCGCTTCTACGGCGGCAGGCTCGCCCTCGACGTGCAGCACGACATGCGCACGGACATGTTCCACTCGCTCACCCGGCTGGACGGCGCGCGCCAGGACGAGCTCAACACCGGCCAGGTCGTCGGCCGGGCCACCAGCGACCTGCAGCTCATCCAGGGCCTGCTCTTCATGGCGCCCATGATGATCGGCAACGTCCTGCTCTTCGTCCTGTCGATCGTCGTGATGTTCGTGCTCTCGCCGATGCTGACCCTGATCGCCCTCGCCGTCGCGCCCGCCCTGTGGTTCCTGGCCGACCGCAGCCGCAAGCGGCTCTTCCCCGCCACCTGGTACGCCCAGGGCCAGGCCGCCGCCGTCGCCGGGATCGTGGACGGCTCGGTGACCGGCGTCCGCGTCGTGAAGGGCTTCGGCCAGGAGCAGCAGGAGATGTCCAAGCTGCGCTCGGTCAGCGAGCGGCTCTTCGCCGGACGGCTGCGCACCATCAGGTTCAACGCGCGCTACGGTCCCGCGCTCCAGGCGGTGCCCTCGCTCGGGCAGGTCGGCATGCTGGCGCTCGGCGGCTGGATGGCCGTGAAGGGCCAGATCACCCTGGGCACCTTCGTCGCGTTCTCGACCTACCTCGCCCAGCTGACCGGCCCGGTGCGCATGCTCACGATGATGCTCACCGTCGGCCAGCAGGCCAGGGCCGGAGTCGAGCGCGTCACCGAGCTCATCGACACCCGGCCCAGCCTGGAGGAGGGTGCCGGGCAGCTGCCCCGCGAGGCCCCGGCCACCGTCGAGTTCGACCACGTCAGCTTCGGCTACGACCGCACCCGTCCCGTGCTGGACGACTTCTCGCTCACCGTCGAGCCCGGCGAGACCGTCGCCGTCGTCGGCGCCTCCGGCAGCGGCAAGTCGACCGTCTCGCTGCTGCTGCCCCGCTTCTACGACGTGACCGGCGGCGCCGTCCGCGTCGGCGGCCGCGACGTGCGCGACCTCACCTTCGACTCCCTGCGCGACGCCATAGGGCTCGTCCCGGAGGACAGCTTCCTGTTCTCCGACACCGTCCGCGCCAACATCGCCTACGGCCACCCCGACGCCACCGACGAGCAGATCCTCACCGCGACCCGGCACGCCCAGGCGGACGAGTTCATCAGCGCCCTGTCCGAGGGGTACGCAACCGTCGTCGGCGAGCAGGGACTTACCCTCTCCGGCGGCCAGCGCCAGCGCGTCGCCCTGGCCCGCGCCATCCTCACCGACCCGCGGCTGCTCGTCCTCGACGACGCGACCTCCGCCGTGGACGCCCGCGTCGAGGCCGAGATCCACGACGCGCTGCGCGAGGTGATGGCCGGCCGCACGACCCTGCTCATCGCCCACCGGCGCTCCACCCTCGCCCTCGCCGACCGGATCGCCGTGCTGGAGGCCGGCCGGCTGGTCGACGTGGGGACGCACGAGGAGCTGGAGGCCCGCTGCCCGCTGTACCGGCGGCTGCTCACCGACCCCGACGAGCTCGGCTCGGATGTGGTCACGCACGATCCCGCGGGCGAGGTCGTGCCGCTGACCGAGTGGCCCGGCGAGGGCGCGATCGCGGCCCCGGCGGCACGTCCCGCCGCCGCCGAGGCTCCCGCGGAGGGCGGCGTGACGGCGGCCCTGTGGCCGCAGGACCGCCGGCACCGCGACGAGGACACCGGGCGGACGCGGTCGGCGCCCTCCCCGGCCGCCGCGCGCGGCGGCCCGGGCGGCATGGCCTCGGCCATGGCCGGGATGCCCGCCACCCCCGAGCTGCTCGCGCAGGTGGCGGCGCTGCCCCCGGCCCTGGACACCCCGGACGTCGACGAGGACCAGGCGGCCTCCGTCGAGAAGGACTTCGGCCTGCGCAGTCTGCTGCGCGGCTTCCGCGGCCCCCTGCTGCTCAGCCTGCTGTTCGTCGCCGTCGACGCGCTGGCCGGGCTGCTGCTGCCGGTCCTGATCCGGCACGGCATCGACTCCGGTGTGCGGCAGGCCGCGCTCGGCGCCGTCTGGGCCGCCTCGCTGCTGGGACTGGCCGTGGTCGCCGCGCAGTGGGGCGCGCAGTGGGGCTCCACGCGCCTGACCGGCCGTACCGGCGAGCGCGTGCTCTACACGCTCCGGGTGAAGATCTTCTCCCATCTGCACCGGCTCGGGCTCGACTACTACGAGCGCGAGCTGAGCGGCCGCATCATGACCCGGATGACGACCGACGTCGACGCCCTGTCGACGTTCCTGCAGACCGGACTGGTCACCGCGCTGGTCAGCGTGCTCACCTTCCTCGGCATCCTGGTCGCGCTGCTGGTGATCGACGTCCAGCTGGCGCTGATCGTCTTCGCCACCCTGCCGGTGCTCTTCGTCGCCACCTGGGTCTTCCGCCGCAAGTCCGTGAAGGCCTACGAGCTGGCCCGGGAGCGGGTCAGCGTCGTCAACGCCGACCTGCAGGAGCACGTCGCCGGACTCCGCGTCGTGCAGGCCTTCCGGGGCGAGCGCGGCGGCGCCGAGCGCTTCGCCGACCGCAGCGACGCCTACCGGCAGGCGCGTGTGCGCGGGCAGTGGCTGATCTCGGTGTACTTCCCGTTCGTGCAGCTGCTGTCCAGCGTCGCCGCCGCCCTGGTGCTGATCGTCGGCGCCCACCGCGTCGGCGCGGGCACGCTCACCGCAGGCGCCCTGGTGGCCTACCTGCTCTACATCGACCTGTTCTTCTCACCCGTGCAGCAGCTCTCCCAGGTATTCGACGGCTACCAGCAGGCGTCGGTGTCCCTGGGCCGCATCCGCGAACTGCTGCGCACGCCGACCGCCACCCCGCCCGCCGGGTCCCCGCGCGGCGTCGGCCGGCTGCGCGGCGAGATCGCCTTCCGCGACGTGCACTTCCGCTACACCGAGGAGGGCGCCGAGGCGCTGTCCGGGATCGACCTGCGGATCCCGGCGGGCCAGACGGTGGCCTTCGTCGGCGAGACGGGCGCGGGCAAGTCGACCCTGGTCAAGATGGTGGCCCGGTTCTACGACCCGACCTCGGGCGCGGTCCTCGTCGACGGCCAGGACATCCGCGAGCTGGACCTGACCGGCTACCGGCAGCGGCTCGGCGTCGTCCCGCAGGAGGCGTACCTCTTCGAGGGGACGGTCCGCGACGCCATCGCCTACGGGCGGATGGACGCCACCGACGCCGAGGTCGAGGCCGCGGCCCGGGCCGTCGGCGCCCACGACATGATCGCCACGCTGGACGGCGGCTACCTGCACGCGGTCGCCGAGCGGGGCCGCAACCTCTCCGCCGGACAGCGGCAGTTGATCGCCCTGGCCCGCGCCGAGCTGGTCGACCCCGACGTCCTGCTGCTCGACGAGGCGACGGCCGCCCTGGACCTGGCCACCGAGGCCCTGGTCAACCGGGCCGCCGACCGGCTCGCCGTACGCCGCACCACGCTGGTCGTCGCCCACCGGCTGACCACCGCCGCCCGCGCCGACCGGGTCGTCCTCCTCGACCACGGCCGGGTCGTCGAGGACGGCACGCACGAGCAGCTCCTCGCCGCCGACGGCCGCTACGCCGAGCTGTGGCGTACCTTCGTCGGCGAGGACGAGAGCAGCGAGGCCGTCGCCTAGGCGCCGCCTTCGCGCTTGTGCGGCCCGGACCCCGGTGGTCCGGGCCGCCGCTCTTTGCCCAACGCCCCCTGGCGGCGGGCCACTTCCTCCTCATAGGTTCACGGGCGACGCCCGTCGAACCCCGAAGGAGGGGGCATGCGCAACGCGCTCAGATGGCTGCTGGCGCTGGTGTTGCTCATAGGCACCGCCGGCGGTGGAGCCGCCACCGCGACCGCTGACGAGCCGGACATCAAGGACCGCATCCTGGCGATACCCGGGATGAGCCTGATCGAGGAGAAGCCGGTCACCGGATACCGCTTCTTCGTCCTCAACTACACGCAGCCGGTGGACCACCGGCACCCGTCCAAGGGGACGTTCCAGCAGCGGATCACCGTGCTGCACAAGGGGACCGACCGGCCCACCGTCTTCTACACCTCCGGCTACGGCCTCTCCACGACCCCCTCCCGCCGCGAGCCGACGCAGATCGTGGACGGCAACCAGGTCTCCATGGAGTACCGCTTCTTCACCCCGTCCCGTCCCGCCCCCGCCGACTGGTCGAAGCTCGACATCTGGCAGGCCGCCAGCGACCAGCACCGCATCCACCGGGCACTGAGCCGGATCTACGCCGAGAACTGGCTCGCCACCGGAGCCAGCAAGGGCGGCATGACGGCCACGTACTACCGCCGTTTCTACCCGCACGACATGGCCGGCACCGTCGCCTACGTCGCCCCCAACGACGTGGTCAACGACGAGGACTCCGCCTACACCCGCTTCTTCCGCACCGTCGGCACCGCCGACTGCCGCGCGCGGCTGAACGCCGTGCAGCGCGAGGCACTTCTCCGCCGCGGCGAGATCGTCGCCCGCTACCAGCAGTACGCCGCCGACAACGGGCTGACCTTCACCACCGTCGGCAGCGCGGACAAGGCGTACGAGAACGTGGTGCTGGACCTGGTGTGGGCCTTCTGGCAGTACCACCAGCAGTCGGAATGCGCGGACGTGCCCGCGGCGACCGCCACCACGGACGCCCTCTACTCCTTCGTCGACTCCGTCTCCGGCTTCGACTTCTACACCGACCAGGGCCTGGAGTACTACACGCCGTACTACTACCAGGCGGGCACGCAGCTCGGCGCTCCGACCTTCGCGACCCCGCACCTGAAGGGCCTGCTGCGCTACCCCGGGATCTACCAGCCGCGTTCCTACGTGCCGCGTTCCATCCCGATGCGCTTCCAGCCCCGCGCGATGCACGACGTCGACACCTGGGTGCGCCACCACGCCGAGCGCATGCTCTTCGTCTACGGGCAGAACGACCCGTGGGGGGCCGAGCCGTTCCGCCTCTCGCGGGGGGCGCACGACTCGTACGTGATGTGGGCGCCCGGCGCCAACCACGGCGCGGTCATCGGCGCGCTGGGCGCGGCCGACAAGGCGAAGGCCACCGCCGAGGTGCTGGAGTGGGCCGGTGTCGCCCCCGCGGCCGTACGTGCCGATCCCGAGGCGGCCAAGCCGCTGGCGGCCTACGACGCCAAGCTCGACCGGAGCACCGAGGCCGCCGGCCGGCTGCCCTTCTGATCGGGTGTCAGAGCCGGCGGGCGCATCCCACGCCCGCCGGCCCGCCGCCCACCCCGACGTACAGCGCCGTCCCCTGGGGGCAGGACCGGCGCTCGCGGGCCAGCTCCACGACCCGGAACTGCGGGGCGTGCGGCCCGGACCCGTCGCAGGGCGTCTCCTTCACCTGTCCCTTCCGGGAGCCGTAGAGGCAGTCGCCCGCGATCGTCCGGGGCCCGCCGCCCCCGCCGGGATCCCCTGGGCGCGGGGCCTTCAGGTTGCGCATGCAGGCGTATCCCTGGGGACGGGCGGCGGTGACGGTGAGCAGGAAGTCCGTGGTCGGCGGGCAGCGGTCGCCGACCCGCGTGGTGGGCGGGGGAGCGGGCGACGGCGACGCGGGCAGCAGCCCGTACAGCCGGCCGACGACCCGGCCCCGGGCGCCCGGGTCCGAGCACGCCACCTCCCGGTAGGAGCCCACGGGGTCGCCGGCCGCGCACTCCCCCTGGTCCAGGAAGACCGCGTCGAGCGTGGCGGGCGGGACGTCCGGGCCGGCGGCGCTGCTGCCCGTGCCGCCCGCGCCCGGCGAGCAGGCGGCGAGCAGCACGGCGACCAGCCATGCCGCACCCAGGAGCTGCCCGGACAACACGCGCATGGCGGCCCCCCACCCGTCCCCCCCCCGGGCGAGTCGCCCGTTTTCGGCAGGATAGGTGGCGTGGCCCGTTGCCGGGAGGGGCCGCCCCGCGCGCGGCGGGTTCAGTACCGCAGGCCCCAGCCGACGGGGTAGAGCGTCCGCGCCGGGTCGTCCGCCGCAGGAACGGCCACCGGCAGCTTGCCGCTCGGCCGTACCTTGCCCGCCAGCACCCGCGCGGCCGCACGCATCGACACGTCCGTCCAGCCGTAGGTGGCCAGCGCGGCTGCCACCCCGTCCAGCCGGGCGACGTCGTAGGGGTTGCGGATCGCGATCTGCACCACCGGCACGCCCGTCGCGACGAGCGCGGCCACCAGCGCGATCTGACCCGTCGACGCCCCGGTGACGTTGTACGTGGCCACCACCACGGCGTCCCTGTCCCGCGCGGCGGCGACCGCCTGGTCGATCGCGGCCCGGCCCGGTGCGGTCCCGGTCGACAGGACCTGCGCGGTGTGCCCGAGGCCGGCCAGGGCCGCGCCGAGCACCGCGGTGGGCGGCCCGCCGGTGCCCGAGGGCGCGGCGGGGTCGGCGCCGACGACCAGCAGCCGGCGGTGCGCGGGCAGCGGCAGCGCCCCCTGGTTCGCCAGCAGGGTGACGGTGCGTTCGGTGATCCGGTCGGCCTCCGCCAGGTGGCCGCGGGTGCCGACCACCCGGTCCACGCCGCGGTGGGTGACGTACGGGTCGTCGAGCAGCCCGCGCCGCGCCTTGAGCATGAGGACCCGGGTGAGGGACTCGTCGAGGCGTTCCTCGGTGAGTTCTCCGGACTTCACGGCGGCCAGGACGCCCTGCCAGGCGGTCTCCAGGACCGGCGGGTTGAGCAGCTGGTCGGCGCCGGCCTTCAGGGCGAGCACCGGGACACGGTCGTCGCCGTACTTCTGGCGCACGCCCTCCATGCCGAGGGAGTCGGTGACGACCACGCCGTCGTAACCGAGTTCCTCGCGCAGGATGCCGGTGAGGATGGGCCGGGACAGCGTGGCGGGGTCACCGGAGTCGTCGAGTGCGGGCACCAGGATGTGCGCGGTCATGATCGAGTCGATGCCGGCGGCGATCGCCGCGCGGAAGGGCGGCGCGTCCAGACGCCGCCACTCCTCGAGCGAGTGCGTGATGACCGGCAGTTCGAAGTGGCTGTCGGTGCCGGTGTCGCCGTGACCGGGGAAGTGCTTGGCGGTGGCGACGATCCCGGCCCGCTGGTAACCCTCCACCTGGGCGGCGACGAGCGCGGCGACGGCCTTCGGGTCGGCACCGAAGGAGCGCACTCCGATGACGGGGTTGGCGGGGTTGACGTTGACGTCGGCGACCGGCGCGTAGTCCTGGGTGATGCCCATCGCCGCCAGTTCGGCCCCGGCGACGGCCGCGGCCCGCCGGGCGTCCCCGGTGCTGCCGCCCGCACCGAGCGCCATCCCGCCGGGGAAGAGCGTGGCGGGGGAGCCGACCCGGGCGACGGCGCCGTGCTCCTGGTCGGTGGAGATCAGCAGGGGGATCCTGGAGGCCCGCTGTATGCCGTTGGACAGGTCGGCGATCTGGTGCGGATCGCGGGTGTTGTGGGCCCACGCGAAGTAGATGATGCCGCCGACGTGGTACTTGGCGATCAGCTCGGCCGCGTTGGAGACCCCGATCTCGGCCTGGTTCGCGGCGACGTCGGCCGGATCGGGGGCGGTGGCCGAATGGCCGTACACGCGCATGACGAAGAGCTGGCCGATCTTCTCCTCGATGCTCATGCGGTCGATGAGCGCACGGACGCGTCTGCGGTCCGTCGCGGCCGCGTTCGCGGTGCCCGGGACGCCGAGGGCGAGGGCGGTGGAGGCGGCCGCGGCGGCACCGAGCACCGTACGGCGGGACGGATGGGGACTGCTGTGCATGACGGACTCCTTCCGGCAGGAGGTGGGGGGCGTGCTGAAAGAAACCTTCAAGCAGACACGCTTAGCCGGAAAGTTATTGTCAGTCAATGAGTTGGGCACGTGCCGGGACGAGCCGGGACGGCACCGCGAGCACCGCCGCGTAGCGCTGGGTCTGGATGCAGCGGATGGTCTCGTCCCCGGTGGGGGACGCCGACAGTTCCCGCCGGCCGATGGTCAGGACGACTCCGGTGGGCCGGCAGCCCGTCAGTACGAACCCGAAGCGCCGCTCGTCACCGCGCCGCGGATGCCGTGCCAGTTGCTCGCGCAGAGCGGCGGCCCCCTTGCGGGGCAGACCGGCGAGGAAGGCGTCGAGCTGCCGGGACGAGGTGACCTCGGTGCTGCGGCGGCCGCCGGGCTCCCGGGTGTCCTCGAGACCGCCGAACGCCAGCGTGTTCCCCGGGGCGGGCGGATCGGCCCGCGGGTCCGTCTCCTGCGCGAAGCGCGGCCGCTTCGGCATCCGGTCGCGCGGCACCTCGAACACGGCGACCACCTGGTTGGCGACCAGGCACTGGCCCATCGGGGTCTGCGCGAGGCCGAGCACCAGCCGGTCGCCGCTGCGGAAGAGGATCGCGTCCTTCGTGCTGTTGCAGCCGGTGGTGCGGCTCCAGGCGACCAGGACCGATCGCGAGAAGTCGGTCCGTGCGGCGCGCTGGGCGATGGCGTCGGCGATCTGCGGCGCCGACTTCATGAAGTAGCCGGGGAAACGGCCCAGGTCGCGCTCGCCGTCGAGGACCGTGTGCACCGCGGGCACCCCGCGCGTG
>NZ_JARAVK010000214.1:0-15679 GCF_033792765.1 Streptomyces sp. PA03-6a
CTCGCCGACACCCCGTGTTTCCACGGGCTTTTTTGTCGGCAGGTTTAAGGGGTGATAAGTGAAAGGAGCACCCCTTGACCGACCCCAACGAGCCCCTGAACGAAGCCCTCAGAGGCCTACACGCGGACGACCAGAGCGGCCAGGGCCGGGCCGCCACACCCGAGACCGGCCCCATTACCGCCGAGCGCCTCACGGCCGTCGAGGCGTGCGCCGTGAGCGTGCGGGCGTGGAACGCCAGCATCATCCCCGGCCCGCTCCAACTGACCCGCTACGCCGCGGCGGCGATCCGCACGCGGGTGCCGACGCTCATGCACGACGAGGTGATGCGGCGCGCCTATGCACGGGCGGCACGCGTCGATTCGTTCCTGCAGCGCTGGGCAAGCGTCGACCAGGTCGGGCAGGCTCAGTTCATCGTCGGCGAGGCAGCACTGCGCCAGCCACTGGCCAACGCTCAGGCGCACGTCGCCCAGCTGCAGCACCTGGTGAACCTGGCCGGGTCGAACCCGCGTATCGACATTCGCGTCATGCCCGAGGGTCGGCCGACGCCGGGCCGGTCGGGGCAGTTCGCCCTGTACGGACTGCGGGGCGCGAAGCTGTCTCGGCTGGGCTACCTCGAGTCCATCGTCGGCGGCTGGTATTCGACGCGTACCGCGGACGTCGCCCGCCTGCACTCGGCCTTTGACACCATGACGGAGGCGGCACTGTCGCCGGACGACTCCCGCGCTTTCCTGACGGAGGTAGCTACCGCATGGGGACGAGCCCCGAGGCACCGTTCGTGAAGTCCACCTACAGCGAGCCGGGCGACTGCGTCGAGGTCTCCCGGCCCCCGGCCGGCCCGGTCCGGGTTCGCGACTCCAAGGATCCGTCAGGTCCGGTCCTGGCCTTCTCCCGCGGGGAGTGGGCGGCGTTCCTCGCCGACCTACCCGAGGCCTGACAGCACGAAGGCGCCCGTTCTCCTCCCGGAGGAGAACGGGCGCCTTCTGCGTTGTGGGCTACGCCTCCGGGCGCCGGTTGTACCGGTCGAGGGTGGCCCGGTTCGTCGACGCGTCCTGGAAGACCAGTTCCCACGGGCCGGTGTTCACGTCGAACTCCTTGCCGAACCCCACCCATTTTCCCGACATGCGGCGCCCGGTCGGCTCCACCAGCAGCTGGATCGCCCCGTGGTAGCGGGCCCCGCGGTAGTAGCCGTCCGATGCGGTCTGCTCGGTCCACGTGCCGGTGACGACGTGCCCGTCGATCTCCACGTCCATGGTGAGCGGCGAGTCCGAGGATCCGGGCAGGGACCGCACCGTCAGCCGGTTGCCGTGCTGTAGGACAACCACGTAGTGCTGGCCGGTGTACGACGCGCCGCGGCCGGAGCTGAAGTATTCGTAGCGGGACAGCCACACCCCCGACAGGTTGCCGTGCGGGGCGGCCTGGGTCGTTGGCGTGCCAGCCGCCTGGGCGACGCCGATGGGCGAGTCCTCCAGGTCGTGGCCGCCGTGCCCGTCGTCGGAGACCCGGGCCGTCGGGACTGGCATTGCGAACCCCAACGATTCGATCGGGAGGCCCGTAACGGATTCCAGGGCCCGCGCGTACACGGGGCGGGGCGCGGCGGTTGTGCCGGACTCCCAGCGCTGTACGAGCCGCTTGGAGGCGTCGTTGGGCTGGCCTGCGCGTTGCCCTGCATCGCGGACTGCGCGGGCAAAGTCGTCTTGGGACATGAGCAGGCTGATGCGCACAGCCCGGAGCGTGGCGTTCGGCGTGGTCATGCTTCGACGGTAGCCCTCACCGCCCGCGAATGACACCCAAATGACGCCTACTGTGTCGTCGGTTTGACGCCCCCTCAGACGCCGCGGAACACAGGGCGCGCCGCCACCTTGAAAACGTGACGACTACAGGCAAAGACGGCACTCACCCGGGCCTGACGGTTCGGATCTACCGGGTCGACCCGCGAACCCTCGAGCGGACCCCGGCCACGTCGCGGACGCTCCCAGCCGCCGACGGCCCCATGGTCACCAGCGCCTACCCGCCGTGCGAGTGCTGGCGCTGCGGCGGCCCACGGAGGCCGCCGTGAGCCCCATGTGGGACGACATCCCCGAACGCGCCCCCGGCCACTGCGCCGGCTGCGGCGCCTGGACCGCCGACGGCCTCGTCCGATGGGTCACCCGCAGCCCAGGACCGGACATGCGGATAGTCGTCCACTCCGAACCCGACGCGTGCACACCCCAACCCACCCACCAGGCCAAGGAGGGACCATGAACCCGCACCCGGCATCGCCGAACACCGTCCTTGCGAACGCGTTAACCCACGCCGAGGACGCCCTCGCCCCCCGCATCCGCGCCGCCACGCCCGAACGGATCACGTTCGTCGTCGGCACCCAGATCAACGGCGCACCGCACATCGGCACGTCGCTGGTGCAATCCCTCGCCTTCGCCGCCGCGGCCCGCACCCGTGACCGCTACGAGGTCGCCGTCGACGTCTTGTTCAGCGCCCTCGACAACGCGCCGTACTCCATCGTCACCGACGAGACCAGCGGCCACCGCTACCAGCTCGACTACGCCCACGCCTTCGGGAACAAGGGCATCACCGAACAGGTAGACGCCCTGTACCGGCCCCTGTTCGACGCCCTGTCCGAACAACTCGGGGTGCCGTACCGCGTCGAGACCTACAGCCAGCAGCAGGCGAGCGAGCACTACCGCCGCACCTGGCTGCGCGTCCTCCCGCGCGTAGATGCCGCCCGCTGGTGGCTAGCCCCCTCGACGGGCGTGCCACACGTCCGTGTGCCGTGCCCCGAGCCTGAGTGCGGCTGGGCCGAGAAGTACGCGCAGCGCACCCGCGTCCACCGCAGCCACGAGGGCGCCACCGTCGAAGCCGTGTGCCTCCACCACGGGTCCTACGAGGTGGCGATCGGCCCTGCCGGCGGCGGGTACCTCGACCTCGCCACCCTGTACCGCAACCTCGTCAAAGAGCTCACCCTCAGCAGCACGCGCGACACCCTGCACGTCATGGTCAAGGGCGGCGACTGGGTGTTCGGCTCGAACCTCGTCGACGGCGCCCTGCAAGCCGTAGGCCTGTCTCTCGGACAGCTCCCCGCCCGCCTGTACTGCCCCCAGGTCGTCACCGACACCGGCGCCAAGCTCTCCAAGAGCCTCATCCGCGAGGGCCGCGCACCATTGCCCGACGGCGCCGCCCCCTGGATGCTCGATACGCGAGAGTGGCCCGGATCGTTGACCGAGTACGTCGACCGCCTGCTCGCCCTCGCCGAGGTCCTGCTCGCCGACCCCCGGCACTTCTTCCGGGCGTACTCGGCCGGCGAGCTCGGCCGCATGATGACCACCACCGCTACCAGGAGCGTGCCTACCCGATGAGCAGCGCAACCCGTGTCCGGGAGCTCAACCTGTACCGCCGGTACTTCGACCTGGTCGCCGCCGGCCGTAAGTCGATCGAGGTCCGCGTCCGCTATCCGCATCTCGCCGACCTTGCCGCCGGGGAGGTGATCCGCTTCCGCATCAAGGGCACCGACGAGACGTGCGACGTGCTGGTGAAGCGGGTCACCGCCTACGACGACTTCGAGGCCCTGCTCGACGGCGAGGGCGCCGCGAACGTCAACCCGACCGCCTCCCGCGATGAGCAGCTGGCCAACATCCGGGCGATCTACCCCCCGGAGAAGGAAGCGCTCGGCGCCCTCGCGATCGAGATGCAGCTGCTCGAGGCGTGAGGACGACTACGGCCCCTGCCGCCTGGCGCGGTAGGGGCTTCGTCATGTCTAGATGCGGTTTGCGGGATCTGGCTGCGCCGTGTCGGTCCTGCCCGTCACACTGCCCGCATGGCCGTGACATTCGCCGTGCAGGGCGACGACGAGGGCGAGGTACGCGCCGCCCTGACGCGCCTGTGCGACGCCCTCAGCCTCGAACCCCTCGGCCGCCCCATGCAGGGCCCAGGACGCGCCCGCTGGCTCGCCAGAGCCGTACCTGAGACCGCGGAAGGGTACGCGCCAGTCCCGACCCTTAGCGGGGAGCAGCCGGGCGCCTGACAGCGGGCGGCCCCGCCGTCAGGGGGGATGTCGGCGGGACCGCATCTCCAGGGTGCGCCTACATCCATCCCGGGGCACCCTGGGCGGGTGGAGCACCGCATAGTCGTGATGCCGCCCGCAGACGGCGGGGGCCGGGTCGTCCGCGCCGACGACGTGGTCCTTGGTACCGCGTACCGGATGGCCGACCTGCTGGAGTTCCTGCGCCGGGCCGGCCTCGACCCCGACGACGTCAGCATCCTCGACCCCGACCTCTTCGACTGGCGCGGCGGCGGTCCCGACGTGTGGTGACGCTCAGGCCACGCCCACCACGGGCAGCTGGTCGCCGCCCGCGTTCGCCACCAGCCACCCGGCCTCGAGGTCGTAGCGCATCAGCATGGGCAGCATCGGCGAGTCCTCCGGCACCGCAATGCCCTCCGCCGGCTGCGGCACCATGCCGACGACCACCAGGTCGAGGCCGGCGACCAGCTGCCTGTCGGTCGGGATCCACGTGTGCACGTCCCCGGGCAGGCCGAGGAACGTCTCCAGCAGCGACGCGGCAAAGACGGGCCACAGGGCGTGCTCCGGGCCGTTCGCGGCCAGGTCTGCGATGACCTCGTCCGTGCCGAGGTCCGGGGCCAGTCCGTCGGCGATGCAGGCGCGCAGCCACAGGTCGGCCCAGAACAGGCGCAGCGGAGACTCTACGAGCTGCCACGCCTCTTCCATGCTGCGGTCCCGCCACACGGCCGTCACGAACTTCTGGGCGGCCCTGGCGGGTGCGGCGTGGGCCAGGACTTCGGTGAGGTCAGGATCGGGGCTCACTGGCCGTCCTCGGGTCGTAGCCGGTGCGCTCGTCGTGGAGCATCTGAATCATGAAGCGGCCCGGGTTGTCGCGGAACAGGGCGTCGAGGATGGCGCCACCCAGGCGGCGCGGGCAGCGAGGCTCCGCCCAGGTGTGCCCGGCCGGGCAGGTTAGGTAGGACGGGGCGTCCGAGGCGTCCCCCGAGTCGATGCCCAGCACCAGCGGGAACGTCTCGCCGCACTCAGGGCAGCCGATGACCGTGCCGTCGTTGGCGTCCTCGAGCTCCACCGGAAGCTCGAACCTGGTCCACATCGTCACGCCCTCCGGGATCCCTGGGCGCAGCAGGCGGCGCGCCCGCGTCAGCCGGCCCATCAGCGCCGCCTCGCGTTTTCGAGCTTGCGGATCTGTTCCTTCATGTCGTCGGCCATCTCCTTGGCGAATCGCTTCCGATCGCCCGAGTGGAACAGGTCGAAGCCGCCGTTCAGGTTGATCGTGATGTTGTAGATCTCATCGCCCCCGCTGCCGTTGGCTGCCATCTGCTGCAGGGCCGCGGTCTGCGCGGGGTCGAGGACTGCCTCCGGCCGGCGGCCCATGTTCACGCCGAGCTGGCCCGGCATCAGCATGCCGCCCCGGTCGAAGACCGTCGCCGGCTTGAACCCGTACCGGTCCGTGAACAGTGACGAGTTCGCGCCCCTGGCACGCGGTCCGACGATGATCCCGTCGCCGCCCCTGCTCTCGACATTCACGCCCGCGAGGGTGCCCGCCGTGTGGCCCACGCCCTGGTTTGTAATGCCGATTTCAAACGGCGAGGCCAGACCACGCACCCAACCGGACGGGGCGTTCGCACCACGGAACGAACCCGTCGCCCACCTGCGGTGCGGAGACTCGCCACGGATGACGGACTCGATGGCGCTCATCAGACCCGAGCAGTCGAAACTGGGGTTCCCGTTTCCACCCCACTGGTAGGGCTTCCCGTTCTGCGTCCGCGCCCAGGCGAGCGCCCGCTGCACCGCAGGCCCGCCGACAGCCTTCTTGTCCTGGTTCCCAAACCAGCCCAGCATCCCGTCCAGCGCCTTATTCGACAGGCCGCGGAGCAGCGACCCGAAGCCGCCGCCGGGGATCTGGTCGATAAGCGGACGGACGAGAGAGCTGATCGCCTTCTGCGCGGCCGCCTTCAACCCGCCCACGACCAGATCCTTCGCCCACGACAAGCCGGAGCCGATCGCACCACCCACCGACTTGATCGCACCCACGATGCCGCCGTCCGCAAAGGACTGCGTGGCCTGCGTGCGCTTCCGCTCCTGCTCCGAGGTCGGGTTGCCACCCGTACCGGTGGGGCGGTCTTTGCCCAGCATGGCGTCGATCGCCCGGTAACCGCCGAGGCGGTCGATCTCGTCGTTGCTGAGGATCCGCTCGCCCGGGGTCAGCATCGCCGGCACCGTGTCCCGCGTGCCCCGGCCGCCCGGCACAACGCCACCCGTGTTGAAGCCGAGACTGATGGACGGCAGCGTGATCTTGCTGGAGATCTTCCCAGCAATCGTGTTCCACATCTTCCGCAGGCCGTCGTTGTAGACGTGACCCACAACCCACTTCACCGGCGTAGCAAGCTTCGACTGGATGCCCGTCCAGACCTTCCCCATACCATCGCGCAATGTGGCGAAGGTGTTCGTCATCCAGGTCTTAAAGTCCGAGATCTTTCCACGGATCGTGCTGAAGATACTGGTGACCTTGTCACGCGCCCCGTTCCACAGGTTCGTCCACGTATTCGTGACCGACGTCTTCAGCCCCGAGACGGAGTCCCGCGCCCACTTCCACGCATCGGACATGGCGCCGCGCAGCCCAGACCAGAAGCTGTTCCACTTCTCCCGGGCCGCGTTCCACAGGCTGTTCCACTTCTCCACAACCCAGTTCTTCAGGTCCGTGAAGATCTTCTTCGTCGATTCCCAGAGACCGGTGAACCATCCGATGATCCCGTTCACCATGTCGGGGATGATCGAATGCCCGATCAAGACGTCATACAGCCACTGGAATTTGTCGGCGATCCACTGGGTGATGTCCCGCACCGCGTCAATCGCGGGCTGCATCTTCTCTTTCATCGACTTGAACCAGCCGATGAGATCCTTCAGTGCGCCAATCACCTTCACGGCGATCGCCGTCTCGAACCGCAGGAACGCCGTTGTGAAGTCGACGAGGGGCGGCAGCAGCGGCAGCAGCGCCGGGAGCAGGTCGTCGATGAGCGACGTCGCCAGGGTCAGGATGTCCGGCAGCAGCGGGGCCAGCGCGAGCAGGATCTGGCTGAAGCTGTCGGACAGCTGCAGCACCACCGGAACCAGCTCGATGAACGCGTCCATCAAGGTGGGGAACATGGCGATCATCTGGTCGGCGTACTTGTCGACGAAGTCGATGATGACCTCGCCGAACGCTTCGAAGACGGGCACCAGGGCCACGCCGAGAGTGGCCGCCAAGTCCGCGATCAGTGGGGCCGCCTTGGCGAAGACCTCGCCGACCTTCTTCATGACCGGGGCGAGCGGCTGCAGGATCGCTACGAGCAGGTCACCGAGGACCGGCAGCAGGGGCGAGACGGCGTCGAGGAGTTCGCCGACTGCGCCGGCCGTGCTGACCAGGATGTCGCCGAGGACGTCGATGATCGGGCCCAGCGCCTTACCGAGGACCTTGATGACTCGTTCGATGGGCGGGCCGAGCTTCTCCAGCACCGGGCCGAGCGCCCGCAGCGCCTGGTCGAGGAGCGGGGCAACCGTCTTGGCCAGCGTCGCCATCACGCTGAAGAAGGACTTAAGTCCGCCCTGTACTGCGTCGCTGGCGAAGGTGTTCGCCAGGGTCCCGGTGATCCGCTCGAGCGTGTCGAGGAAGCTGCCCCCGGACGTGTCGGCCGCCTTGAAGATGCTGCCGATGACGGAGAAGACGTTGCCGCCGATCTCGATGAGCTGCCCGAAGAGGTCGACCGCGGTGTCGATGGCCTTCTCAAGCCGGCCGTCCTCGAAGGCCTTGCCGAGCTTGTCGCTGATCCCGGTCGCGAAGCGGCCGAACGCGGTCGTCAGCTTCTCCAGCGTCGGCGCTGCGGCGATGCTGAGCTTTACGAACGCGTCGGCGAACTGGCCGGGGATCTTTTCGAGCGGCTTGAAGCCCTTCGTGAAGCCGTCGAACATGCGCTTCAGCAGGCCCTGGTCGGCCAGCTTGGTGAAGGTGTCCATCAGGCCCTTGCCGGACCTGTTGAGGACGTCGGCCATGTTGCCGAGGCCATCCCGCACGGACGGCAGGACCGCGGTGGACATCCGCGTCAGCGTGTCCCCAAGCCCCCGGAACAGCCGGTCCTGCACGTCGACCCGCACGGCCGACCACGCCGGGGCGATGCCCTGCACGGCGCGCACGAAGCTCTGCGCATTCGGGGACAGCTTCGACATGGCGTCGTTGAACTTCGTCGCCTCAGTCGACCCCTGAGCCATCGCGGCGGCTACGCCCCGCTGAGCATCGGCCAACGCTTCCTGAGCCCCACGCACCTGCCGCGCCGCTGCGACCTGGGCGTCCGCGACACCCTGCTGGGCATCGCGTAGCGCAAGGGCCCGGTCACCCACGTTGCGCTGCGCGTCGGCCACGCGCTGCTGGGCGGCAACGACCGTGTCGGATCCCTCTACGCCGGCCCGGTTCGCCTCCGCCGTAGCGTCCTGCAGACGGGCCGTCTCCGTCCGCTGCTCCGACAGCCGCTGCGCGGCCTTGTCGTAGGCCAGCTGAGCCCGGGCGAGGTCGTCTGCGTTCGCGGCCCCGCCCTTCGCCTTCAGGTCGTTCAGGTCCTTCTCGGCGTCGGCGAGGTCCATCACCGCCTGGCGCTCGTCCAGCTGCGCATCCGCGAGGCGGTTGTTCAGGTCCTCGAGCTGCTCCGCCGCTTCCTTCCGCGCCTCGTTCAGGTCCTCCTGCATCTGCCGCGCATCACGCTGGGCGTCTGTGAGGTCCCGCTCTGCCTGGGTGACGCGCTTGTTGGCGTCGGCGATCTGCCGCGCCGCATCGGTCTGGGCTTCCTTTAGCGACCGCGCGGCACGGGAGGCGTTGATCTGTGCGGACTCCAGGGAGCGCGCAGCGGAGGCCGCGGACGTCGCCGACGACGCCCCCTGATCGAACGCCGACTTGAAGGCGTCACCCAGTCCGTGGAGACCGACGGCGAGGGCCGCACCGATCGTGACCAGACCGCCCAGGGCCGGGACGGCTACGGCCGCCGCGGGGCCCATCTGCACCAGGGCCTGCCCGAGGCCAGCAACCGCGGGCAGGGCCGCGAACGCCGCGGCAGCAAGCCGGGCAAAGCTCGAGCCCAGCAGGCCGGCAGAGGAGGCGGACGATCCGAGGGAGCTCCCGAGGCTGCCGAGCCCGCCAAGGCCGCGCATGTCGGCCCGCACGTTGACCGTGCGATCCCGGGCCAAGCGATCGAGGCGGGCTTCAGCCGCAGCGGTGTCGGCGTCTGCCGTGACCCGGGCAGTACGCCGCCGCGTCAGGTTCGCCAGGTCATCCGCCGCGACGCGGGTGTCGACGTCAACGCCAATGCGGACCCGCTGGCGGCGGGTCAAGTTGCGGATCTCATCGGCGGCAACGCGGGTGTCCGCGCCCGCGAGGATCCGCACGTTGCGGTCCCGGGTCAGGTGATCGAGGTCGCGTTCGACTTTGCGGCGGGAGGCGTCATCGAGGTTGGCCGTGACGTCGACGGTGAGGGATTCCCGCCGAAGCCGGGCGATGTCCGCATCCAGGCGGGTGCGGTCCATGCGCGCCTCAACGAAGGCGCCCGCAAGCCGGAACTCACCCATCAGGCGGCCACCCGTCGCTCGTCGGCGAGGAGGACGTCCAGGCGGACGCCAAGCGCATCGGCCAGGCCGTCGGCAACCGGCACCGGGGGCTGCATTTCGCCGCGTTCGTAGGCGTACAGGGCGCGCGGGGAGCGGCCTACGCGGGCGGCAAGGTCGGCAATGCGAACGCCGGCGAGCAGGCGCTGATCGCGCATGCGCGTACCGCTGAAGGAGCGGGCCATGGTGGTCCCCAGAGGCGTGATGGTGGCTGTCGCGGACGCACATGGGCCCGAGCTGGCCCACGTCTCGCGGCGCTCACATCACGTGAATGGCCTCGCGGCCGGCTTACCCGTCGGCCCCTACATCGCCACGCCTCTGCCGCTGCCTCACGTCCCTGGGCATCACGCCCCGGCGCCATCCCAGCGCTGGACAACTGGCCTGCGGCTACTCGATCCGTCCTGTTGGCAGGATACTGCGAGCAGCTTTAGATTCATAGGTCAAGAGACCTTTCAGCCTTAGATTCTGCGGCGGAGTGATCGTAGTGCAGGAAAACTTGCGGCCAGTCGTGCGGATGCGCCGCACGCCACCCGATGGCTACGGCCCGATGCTGCGCGCGGCCCGGGAGCAGGCAGGACTGGGCCTACGAGAGGCGGCCCGCCGGACGGGCATAACGGCGAGCTACGCCGCCAAGCTGGAGCGCGGGGTCCGCTGTCCCTCGCTGGTTGTCGCCGAGCGCCTGGCGGCCCTGTACGGGCTCGAGGGCGAGCGCCGCGCCCAGTTGCTGGCCGGGGCTGTCGACGACGCCGGACGCAGCCACCCGGACCGCGCGACAATCGCGGCATGACAGCCGAAGAACGCCCCTTGAACCGCAGCGACTACGAGCGCGTCTACGGCCTGCTCATGGCCTACCGCCTCAAGGCCATCGACGGCGACGACGCACCCTTCTGGGAGATCCTGCACCACGTCCACTCGGACACCCTGGAAGGTGAGCCGGTACCGCTGGACAGCCTCATCGGGGAGGCGGGCCCGGCACGCGAGGACGCGCATGCGCGCCTGGTGCTCGATGCCTTGCTGCGCGGCAAGACGACCATCCGAGACAGCGGCAGGGCACCGCTGACGGTATGCGGGACACCTGGCTGCCCCGAGCTCACGCATGGCCGCCTGTGCCCATCCTGCGAGCTGGCAGAAGGACTCGACGGCAACTGACCTCACAGGCCGGTGACGGGGTTGTCTTCCCAGGGGTCGCCCTCTTCGAAGTACCGGCTCAGCGAGGTGGAGTTGTCTGCCCAGCCGCCTTGCCGGGCGATCCGCACCATGGGGTGCTTGGCCTTGGCGGAGGCGGTGGCAAAGCCGCGGCGCAGGGAGTGGCCACGCCAGCGTCCCTGCAGTCCGGCAGCGGCGGCCAGGCGCTCGACGACGTCGGAGGCCGCGTCGGGCGTGAGGCGTCCGGCCGGGTCTCCGATGGGCTGGCCGCGGCGCACCATTGGCGGGGCGATACGGCCATGCCTGTCAACGCGGACAAACAGCGGGCCGTCGGTCCGGCCCTCTTCGCGCATGGCTGCGACGAGGGCACGCAGGGCCCGCACAGGGCACGTGCTGGGGTTCGTGCCGTAGGGGACAGCGGTGTCGGTGAACTTCTTCATCTTCACGCGGTAGATCGCCACCTGGATCCCTTCCTCCTGCTCGACAAGGTCGCCGATGTCGAGGCCGACCAGTTCCGAGGAGCGGGTCGCCGCGGCGTAGCCGAGCAGGAGCAGGGCGGCGTCACGCTTGCCGGCGAGGGTGTCGCGGTCGAGGACGGCGAGCATCTGCCGCAGCGCCGTGGGGACCGCGGCGGCAGCCTGGCGAGGGCGGGCAGCGGGATCCTTGTTCACGGCAAGCCTGTGCTTGTAGCCGCTGATGACCTGACGGGCGCCCTTTGTCTCGGGCTTCGGCAGGTCGAGCTCGGCGTGCATGGTGCTGATGGCCGACAGGGCGCGGCTGATGGAGCTGGGCGAGGCCGGGCGGCCGGTCCGCGGGCGGGGCGCGGTCGTCAGGTGCGTGGCGTACTCGATCAGCAACTCCTGTGAGGCGGGCACCGGCCGCTCCCCTCGCTGTGCGCACCAGGCAACGAACTCTTCCCGGTCGAGACGGTAGACGCGGCGGGTGCTGTCGGCACGGCCGGCGGCAAGGGCTTCGCGGGCTTCCTGTGACAGCTGCGTGGTGGCGATACCTGCGGGCTGCGATCGACGCTCGATCTCGGTCATGAACTCCCCCTCATGAAACTGCCGTTCTGGTTCCAGAGAATAGAGTTTATCTGGAGCCAGACCGTGTCCCTAGGGAAACGCCCAAACACGTATGCTCTGGCCCATGCCCGCATGGTTCACCGCAGTCTGGCCGGTCGCCACGTTCGCGATAGGCCACGCCTCGACGTACTTCACCGGCTTCATCACCGAGAAGCGACAGCTAGCCCGCGAAGCCAAAGCCCGCCAAGCCGAGCGGGACAAGCTCCTCACGGACAGGCGCGAGACTTTCGAGCTCGACCACCTCGAGCGGCTCAACGAGGCACTGCAGAAACTAGGCCGGGCCGTCGGGCGCGCGCACCACGTCGACATGATGACCAGCCGCGAGACCGGCCACTACGCCGGCACCCAGCTGCCCACCGAAGACAGCGAAGCGTTCAGCACGGCTAACCGAGACGTGCACATGCTGCGGAACCTTGTCCTCGACGACGAACTTCGGCAGCGCGTTGCCCGTGCGCACGAGCTGCTCAACATTCCCAGCGGCATGCACCGGGTCCCTCCTGAGTCCGGCGAGCGCGCCTTCGAGTCAGCCATCCTGGCGCTCGACAAGGTGCAGGCCGACATCGCCGCCCGCATCCGGGAGATCTACCTGACCGCGTCTGCCAACGACGCGCCCGTGCCTGTCGGACGCCCGGCGTAGGCTCGGGACTCCCCATCCTTGATGGCTGCTCGGACCCGGACAGCGGCCGGCGCTTGCGGCGAGCGCCGGCCATCGTCGTCTGGCTGGCTGGCTGCTCCAGGAGAGACCTACCATCCGCCACCCTGACCACCAGGAGATGAAGTGACCATCCAGCCCATCGAGACCAGCTATGCCGGCCACCGCTTCCGCTCCCGTCTCGAGGCTCGATGGGCCGTCCTCTTCGACGCTCTCGGCATCACCTGGGAGTACGAGCCGCAGGGCTACCTCGTAGGCCCCAACCGCCGGCCGTACCTGCCGGACTTCTGGCTCCCCCGCGAGAAGCTCTGGGTGGAGGTCAAGGGCAGCGAGGAACACCTCGACGTCGAACTCCTCGTTCACGCCTCACTGCGCCACGATGGCCTACCCCGACCCACAGAGCCGCTCATCATCAGCGAGCACGAGGTGCGCATGCTGGTCCTGGGTCCCCTCGGCCGGGGCATACAGCGCCTGCACGACAAGAAGAGTAAGGAGCATGTGGGTTACTCGCAGCCCGTTCACACGGCGCTGTCCTGGCGCAAGGGTGACCTGTTCCAGGGCTACGCCTACTTTGGCGCGAGCGGGATCCTCGTCGACCCCGGCGACGGCCTGGTTGGCAACGACGGCCCGGATGTCTTCTGGGACACCCGCGGCAACCAGTGGGGCAACCTCGTAGGCGGGGGTGCCCTCATCGGCGACGACTACGACAAGGCGGTTGCGGACGCTTACCGTGCGGCTATCTCTGCTCGCTTCGAGCACGGCCGGTCCGGCGCGTAGACATGACCGTGCCCGGCCGCATGGGGGTACGGCCGGGCACTATTCGCCGAGCGGTGAATTACATGATGATGACGCGGCCCGCAGTCAGGACGACACTCTTGTGCGCGACGCGGGCCGCCGCGCCCTCGGCGCTGTAGGTGCCCCGCACGCGGCGGGCGTACAGCTCGGCGGTCGTCTTCGGCGGGTCCTCGTCGTCGCCCTCGTACTCCTCCTCGTCGTACTCCTCGAGGTCCTCCTCCTCGGCCTCGGGCTCGTCGCCCGGGACCCACTCGCCACGGGCCCGCTTGTCGTTCTGGTAGGCCTCCTGGCGCAGCGCCTCGTCGGCCTGGACGCCGGCCAGCGCGCGCTCCGCGTACAGCTGGGCCGTCGACTTGTCAGCGGGTCGCTCGGGCGCAGCCTGGGCCGCCCGCGCCTGGTCCTTGGCCCGGATCCGCTCGGCGTGCAGCGCGGCCGACTTGGTCACGGGGCTGTTGCTCAGGTTCTGCATGGTGTTCTCCTCAGGGGTGGTGTCGGCTCCGGTGCTCAGCGTCCGGAGACATTCAGGCTGCGGTGGGGCCGTCGTCGTGCTGGGGCGGCACGGCACGGCCGGCCACGCGGTGCGCCCAGGTGTCGCCCTTCGGGCGGGCCGCCGTGCGCACCTCATCGAGGTCCTCGGCGGTGACCTCCTTGCCCGTCGCCCGGGCCGCCAGGACCTGCAGCCACTTCGGCGTCTCCTGCTTCGTCATCCCTGTTCTCCTATCTGCTGGTCACGGTCGGCGCGAATCTGCGCCTCGATCTGGTCGTTCTTCTCTCGCTGCGCGGCGACGAGCTCCTCGAGCTCCCGCGCCTGCTGCTCGAGTTCGGCCGCGGTCCAGGGCACGTGCTCATCCGTGGCCCACACGTCGCGGGGGTGGCGCCTGGGCTCCTCTCCCTTGCTGATCCGGGCCACGATGACCAGGTCGAGCAGGTCGTCGATGGACTGTCCCGGGTACGGGATCGGCCAGTTGGCGCCCATGGCGCAGGCCTGCCCGTGGCGCTTGCACTCGGCCTGCTGCCCCGGTGCGCCCAGCTGGGCGGCGAGCTTGTCCAGTCGGGCGCGGATGTTGCGGCTGCTCATGCCACGTTCCTCGATTCGTTCAGGGCGGCCTCGAGCGTGGCGAGGCGCTCCTCGAGGTCGAAGTGCTCGGAGATGGCGGGCAGGGCGCCGAGGAGGGTGCTGGCGGCCCGGATGCGGTGCGCCGGGTTGGGGTCCTGCAGCGCCTCGTGCAGCGTCGTGATGGCGTCGCGGGCTGCTCCCCCGAGGGCGGCCCGTGCTTCGGAGAGCAGTTCCTTGCGGGCTGCGGTCACTTCGGCTTCGAAGGTGGGGTCTTCGCGCCACCTTCGGATGGTTCGTCCTGATACGCCGACGGTCTCGCCTACCTTGTCGGTGGCTACGCCGCGGGCCAGCAGAATGGTGGCCTGAGCCTTGGCGTCCAGGTCAGAAACGGTCATGGGCGGTCACCTCTCGGTGGTTGGGCCGGCCGGCCGGCTGGGCTAGGCGCCGGAGGCGGCGGGGGTGGTGTTGTCGAAGGTGTGGACGGGGGCGATGCCGAGGCCGCGGTCGCGGAGAGCCCGCAGTTTCGCGGCGTGGCGTTTGGCGAGGCCAGCGGTACGGAGGCGCTGCTGCTCCGCACGCTGGCGCTTCGCGGCTTCGATCTTTCGGCGGGCGTCTTCGATGCGTATGCGCACCAGGTCGTTGACGTCGGTCACGGCCTTGCCTCCGTGGGGGTGGCCGGCGCGCCCCGCTCGATGGCCTCGCGAACCATGCGGACGGTCCAGCGGGCTCCGACGGCGAAGGAGTCGGCTCGGCCGTTGTCGTGGGCGACGGTGTCGAGGGCGGAGATGCGGTCGAGTTCTGCGAGGACGGTCTCGATGGCGGCGTCCATGGGGTCTCCTTGATGGGATCCTGGGTGGGTGGCCGCCCCCGATATCCGCGGGGGCGGCCGTTGTCGTGTTCAGTGCCAGCTCAGGTGTGTGCCGGGTACGTCGAAGGCTCGGATGCCGTCGGGCCGCATCTGTCCTGTCAGGTCGCGGTAGAGGTCGTGGGTGGCCTCGTTGCGGTGGTCGTCGCAGACGGGGATGCACAGCGGCAGGCCGTCGGGGCCTTTGGCCAGGTAGAGGCCGAGGCCGTCGTTGTTGTCGGCGGTCTCTTCGACGGCGAGGGTGGCGAGGGTGGCGGTCTTGTTGCAGCCGTCCGGCTCGGAGCAGGGCAGGCCGCGGACGAGGCGGGGGATGCGTTCCACGCGGGTCTGGAGGATGGCGTACTGGTGCTGGCGGATGTCGTCGGCGATGGCGGTGAGGGGGCCGGAGGTCAGGGTGCGGTCGGTCATGGGGTGCTCCTCAGGGCTGTTGGGGTGGTCCGAGGGG
>NZ_JARAVK010000215.1:0-15676 GCF_033792765.1 Streptomyces sp. PA03-6a
GGGGTACGGGGGTGCGGGGTCACGCGGAGCCGGAAGCGACCGGGTGGTCCGTGGAGCGGCTGAGGTGCGCCCACGTCCTGGCCTCCGTCAGACGTGCCTCCTCGGCGTCCAGTGCGATCTCCAGCGCGTCGCTGCCGAGCAGCAGGCGGCGCGGGGGCTCCTCGGCGCCGACGACGTCGACGATCGCCCGGGCCATGCGGGCCGGGTCGCCGGGCTCGTTGCCGCTGTAGGCCGCGAACCGCTCCTGCCACCGCCCGACGGTCTGCTCGTAGTCGGTACCGATCGGGCCTGAGGTCAGCGCGGCGCCGGCGGCCCAGCCGGTGCGGATGCCGCCCGGCTCCACGATGGTCACCTTGATGCCGAGCGGGGCCACCTCGTTCGCCAGGACCTCGGAGAAGCCCGCGACCGCGAACTTGGCGGTCTGGTACGCGCTGAGGCCGGGCGTGCCGCCGACCCGGCCGCCGATGGACGAGATCTGCACGAAGTGCCCGGAGCGCCGGCCGCGCAGGACGGGCAGCGCCGCCCGCGTCACGTTGACGACCCCGAAGAGGTTCGCCTCGATCTGGGCCCGGAACTCGTCCTCCGGGAAGTCCTCCACCGAGCCGTTGGTCGCGTAACCCGCGTTGTTGACCACGACGTCGAGGCCGCCGAAGCGCTCGACCACCGCCGCGACCACCTGCCGGGCCTCCGCGGGCGAGGTGACGTCCAGCGCGAGGCTCTGGAGCCGCTCGGGGTGCGCCGCCGCCAGCTCCGCCAGCGCCTCCGGCTTGCGCGAGGTTACCGCGACCCGGTCGCCCGCCTCCAGCGCCGCGACCGCGAGGGTCCTCCCGAGGCCCTGGGAACCACCGGTGATCAGCCACGTACGTGCCATGGGACGTTCCTCCTGTCCTGCGACGAGCGCTCTCGGGCCGGGGACGGATCCGAGGTCACTGTCGAAGCTCTTCGATTAACTGCAACATCAATGTAGCACTATGTCCGGCCGATGCAGCGGATGTGATGGTGATGTACGTCTAACTGCGACTCCCTGTTACCATGACGCCATCATGAGAGCCGATGCCGCACGTAACCTCGCCGTGGTCCTGCGCACCGGGGCCCGGCTGCTGGCCGAGGACCCAGGCACGTCGATGTCGGCCATCGCCAGCGCGGCGGGGGTGGACCGGACGACCGTCCACCGCCGCTTCGCCACGCGCGAAGCCCTGCTCAACGCCGTCTTCCACGCGAAACTCGACTCCGCCGAGCGCGTCCTCGACGAGGCGCGGCTCATGGAGGCGCCCGTGGGCGTGGCCCTCCACCGCTACGTGGAGGGGATCGTCCCCGTCAGCCGTGAGTGGCCCGTCGACACGCGCCGCATGATGCGGCAGGACCCCGACGCCGACCGCCGGCGTGCGGAGCAGAGCGCGCGGCTTGACGCCTTCGTGCGGCGCGCCGCGGACGAGGGTCATCTGCGCCCCGACGCCTCCCCGGAGTGGGCGAGGGCGGTCCTCGACCAGTTGGTGGACACCGTCGCCCACCGCTTTCCCGAGGTGGAGCCCCCGCGGGCTGCCGACCTCGTGGTGGACGCGTTCCTCAACGGCTTCGGCCGCTCCTGATCCTCCGGGCGGCCGGAAGCGCGGCGGTCACAGTCCGAGGGCGATGGCGGTGCGGGTGAGTTCGGCGGTGCTGTAGATGCCGAGCTTGGTGCGGATGCGGCGGAGGTAGGCGTCGACGGTGTGCTTGGACAGTCCCATGTGGCGGGCGGTCTGGAGGTAGGTGCGGCCCGCGGCGATGTGGCGGAGGGTCTCGCGTTCGCGGGGGGCGAGTTCGGGGACGTCGCCGCCGGTGCCGGCGGTGTCGGCGTCGGGGCTGGGGTCGGCCTGGGGCGTGGCGGGTGCGGAGCTCATGGCGGTGTCCTTCGGCGGTTCGGCGGCTGCGGTCCCTGCTCACGCCCTCGGTAGCAGGAGGTGGATGTCCGATTGGGGCGTTTTGCCCTCTATGGACCACTTTCGCGCTGCGAGGTCATGACCCCGTCCGCCGACTGTCACAGACGTGTCACGAGGCGAGGACCTTGCCCGCTGTGCGAGGCCGGGGGACGCCGTCGACCGCCGTACAGATCCCGTGGACCCGGCCGTATCCGGTCCAGCCGTTGACATGGCCCCGGTTGTTGCTGATCTGCACCCGCTTCCTGGCCGGCTCCACCGCGGACACCAGGTGCAGGTACACCGTGCCCGCGACACGGGCGAGCACGATGTCGCCGACCTCGAGCTTCGACGGGTCGACCGGGGCGACGGTCACCAGAGCGCGGCTGCGTATCAAGGGGACCATCGAAGAGCCGCTGGGCCGGAACTCGACGCTCGCCCCGCCGGCCAACCTGCCCGCAACCGCGTCCAGTGCTCCCATGGGGCGATGGTGGCGCATGCCGCTCCGTTGGCCAACCGGATATTTCCGCGCCGTGGATGACGTGCGGTCGGTCGATGATCCGGCGGCGGCATGCCGGAGGGCGCGGTTCACCTGCCGGGTGAAGCGCGCCGTGTGGGGGGAGGGGGCGTGGCATGGGCGCCGTCGGGTCACGTTGTGGGCCGGCGAGCGGGGAACGGCGGTGGACGCGGCCGGAAGGAAGGCCCCACCGGGTCCCCGCCGTGCGGGGCGGGCGGTCAGGGGGTGGTGCGGGTGTCGGGAAGGAGGAGTCCCAGCCAGTCGCCCATGAGCAGCTGCGACTTCCAGGTCGCGACCCGGTCCTCGGAGACCCTGTACTGTGCCGCCACCTCGGAACCCCGGGCCTCGCCGGTCGCCATGAGCACCACGATCCGGGTCTTGTCGACGGCGGAGAGCCGGTCCTCGGGCTTGTCCGGCAGGGCGCCGGGCACGGCGCATCCGGACGCGGCCGCCGCTACGGGCAGGCCGGGCAGGCCGCCCGGACCCGCATCGCCCTTGTCGCCCCCGGGAATCCCCTCCCGTGAGCACGGTGCCGGGCGGTCGGCGGAGGTGTGGGTCAGGTGCGCGGCACCCGTGGTGGCGGCGGCGACCGCCAAGGCGGCCATCACCAGGGCGACGGGCCGCTGCAGTGTGTGCCTGGACATGGCAGGTGCTTCTTTCCGGGAGGTGTGCGGGGAGGGGGTGTCGCGGAAGGGCGGAGGTCCGAGGAGGGCGTGAGGACCTCCGCCCCCGTCCGCGGCGGGCCGTTGCGGCCCGTGCCTCCGGCCGGCACTGCCGGGCCGACGCCGTCGCTGACGACGTCGTGCTCTTGCGCGAGCCGGAGAAGTGGCGATGTCTCCAGTAGGCCCTACGGCCGCTCACGCGTCACGTCGCTGGATTTCGGGACTTGACAGGAGCGTCGCCGGTCGGGATGCCCGCGGTCCGTGGCTCAGTCGGCGCGCCGGTAGTGGGCGGCGACGGCGGGCTGGCCGGTGTAGTTGGGTCCCGCATCGGGGTCGGCGCCGACGTAGCGCAGGGGGAGGCGGACGGTGCGCGGCCCGGTGAGCGTGAGGCGGTGGTGGCGCGCGCTGTAGGCGAACCCCTCGGCCCGCAGGGCGGCCAGGGCGAACCGCCCGGCAGGGCCGCCGTCCGCCCAGCGGATCGAGGCGGGGTCGAGGTGGGCGGTCAGCAGACCGCCGGGCCGGAGCCACCCTGCGGCGCGGGTGAGCGTTGCGAGCCGGTCGCCGACGTAGTGGAGGCCGTGCACGCAGGTGATCAGGTCGTACGGGGCGGTGGGCTCCCAGTCCGTCACCGATGCCGTGACCAGCTCCACGGTGGGCGGCAGGGGTACCGGTGCCAGGGGCCCCACCAGGTCGACGCCGGTCAGCCGTGCCGTCGCCGGCAGCCGGCCCGCGGCCTCCCGCAGGGCCAGCCCTTCCCCGCTGCACAGGTCGAGCCAGCGCGGCCCGGGGGTGCGTGCCAGCAGATGGCCGACCGGGTCGAAGCCGAGTTCGCGGGCGTAGCTGTTGGCGCCGGTCAGACCCCGCTCGCGGTTCATGGTGCTGTTGGCGACGACGGCGGTGCGCTCGAGCCGGTGGTCGGGCAGTAGATCGGGCGAGGTCATCGAGCCATTCTCGGTGTCGATCCGCCTGTTCCCCAAGTGGGTTGGGGGGATTGTGACGGCCGACTCAAATATGCAGCTTAAATGCAAATTTACGCTAGGGTGACGGCATGGACCTTCACCGCATCCGACGGCATCCCGTGCGCACCGCCCGGCGCCACCCCGAGCGGAGGGCCCGGTGAACGCCGGCGCCGTCCTGGCGCAGGTGGCCGCGGTCTTCGTGTGGCTGGGGATGGTGCTCGGGATCTCGTTCCTGGAAGCGCCCCTCAAGTTCCGCGCCGAGGGGATCACCGTGCCGCTGGGCCTGGGCATCGGACGGATCGTCTTCCGCGCGCTGAACCGCGTCGAGGCCGTGCTCGCGGCGATCGCCGCCTTGGCGGTGGCGTGGGAGGTGCCGGGGCCCGTGGCGCTGGGCCTGGGCGCGGGGGCCGTCGCCGTACTCCTGGCACAACTGCTCGTGGTCCGGCCCGCGTTGAACCGCCGCACGGCCGCCGTCCTCGCCGGGGAGACCGGCCCGCGCAGCCGCGCGCACCTGCGGTACGTCGCGCTCGAGGTGGTCAAGGCACTGTGCCTGGCAGGATGCGGCGCGGCGCTCGTCCTGGGGCGGCTGTGAGCGCGCCCGGGCCCGTCGCCGTGGGCGGGACGGGTCGTGACCTCGCGGACCGTGCGGACGTCGAGGGGCTGGTGACCGCCTTCTACCGCCGGGCCTTCGCCGATCCCCTGATCGGGCCGGTCTTCACCGAGGTGGCCCGGATGGACCTGGACGCGCATCTGCCGGTCATGTGTGACTTCTGGGAGTCGGTGCTGTTCGCGGCCGGCCGGTACCGGCGCAACGCGCTGGCCCCGCATCTCGCCCTGCACCGCATGGCCCCGCTGGGCCCCGCGCACTTCGCCCGCTGGCTGGCGCTGTGGACCCTGACGGTGGACGGGCTCTTCCACGGTGAGAAGGCGGAACTCGCCAAGCGGCAGGCCGGCCGCATCGCCGGATCCCTCCAGCGCCGCCTGGCCGGCCGCGACGCGAGCGAGTACGTCACCATCCGCCGCCACGGGGGCGGCGAGGCGCTCTAGGTGTATTGACCCCGCTGCGGGCGCCCCCGGATCAGGCTGTCGTCGGCCGGGGACTTGTCGTCTCGGTCTCCGAGGAACCACAGGTACAGGTGCTCTCCGTCGAGGACCCTGGTCGAGACCGGCCGGCTCAGGCCCCCGGACGACCCCACGCCTGGCGCGAGCCCCGATCGTGCCGCTCTCGCAGCGGACCTGGAGATTGATCACGGTCAGAGCCCAAGGCTGCGAGAGCCGCCGTGGCGGCGGCGCCGCAGAAGTGCCGCGTCCGCCGCCGGGGAGGCGTCAGCGGGTGACGACGACCTTGCCGATGGTCCGGCCGGATTCCACCATCTCGTGGGCGCGGCGCAGCCCGGCGGCCGAGAAGTCCTCGATGGTGGTGGTGACGGTGCTGCGGATGCGGCCGTCGTCCACCAGGGTCGCGATCTTCTGCAGCAGGTTCTTGTGCTCGATCATGTCGGGGGTCCGGAACATCGGCCGGGTGAACATCAACTCCCAGTGCCACGCGATGCTCTTGGCCTTCAGCGGCAGCAGGTCCAGCCCCTCGGGCTCGTCGATCGCCGTGATGTGCCCGCCCGGACGCATGATCCTGGCGTAGGTCCCGATGTTGCCGGCGGAGTGCGGGGAGAGCAGGTAGTCGACGCCCTCCGGGGCCGCCGCGGCGGCGGTCGCGGCGAGGTCGTGGTGGTCGACCACGGCGTCGGCCCCGAGCCCGGTGACCCACTGCGCCGTCTCGGGGCGGCCGGCCGAGGCCAGCACCCGCAGGCCGGTCAGTTGTTTCGCCAGCTGGATGAGGATCGAGCCCACACCGCCGGCGCCGCCCAGCGCCAGCAGGGTGCCGGTGGACCTGGCGTCGAGGGTGAACCGGTCGAAGAGGGTCTCCCAGGCGGTGATGCCGGTCAGGGGCAGGGCGGCGGCCTCCGCGAAGCCGAGGCTGCGCGGCTTGCGGGCCACGAGGCGCTCGTCGACGACCTGGAACTCGGCGTTGCTTCCGGCGCGGGTGAGGTCCCCGGCGTACCAGACCTCGTCCCCCACCTGAAGGGTGGTCACCCCCTCACCCACCGCCTCGACCACGCCTGCGCCGTCGAAGCCGAGGATGCGGGGCCGGTCGGAGGCCGGCAGCCCGGGGCGGACCTTGATGTCGACGGGATTGACCGACACCGCCTGCACCCGCACCAGTACGTCACGGGGCTCGGGATCCGGCACCGGCACCTCGACGTCCACGAGGCTCTCGGGGTCCTCCACGGGCAGGCCCCGGTAGGAGGCGACGGCCCGCATCGTCCGTTCGGTCATGCCGCAGGCTCCCTCGGTGCGCTGACGGGTTCCGGCCAGCCTGTCACGCCCGTCCGTGCCCGGCAGCGGCGGCCGGACCATCCGGGTGCCGTTCCCGGGGCGCCGCCCGGCGGCCGGGATGCGGGGCAGGGCCGGACGGGTCATCCTGAGCGCATGCAGCGTCGCGTCATCGTGATGCCGCCATCGACGGGCGGCGGCCGGCGCGTCCGCGTGGACGGCGAGATCCTGGGGATCGCGTACCACCTCCGCGACTTCCAGGAGTTCCTGCGGCGCGCCGGCCTCGATCCCGACGCCATCGACCTGGCCGACCCGGACCTCGTCGAATGGCGCGGGGCCGGCCCCGGCGTGTGGACGTGAGGTCCCCGCAGCGAAGCGGCAGGCCACCGGCTACGGCAGCTCCTCGCGGCGCAGCGCGCACCAGTCGACGAGCACCAGGCCGAACTCCCGCATGAGCTGGGCCAGTCCCGGCACCGCCGCCACTGTTGCCCGCGCCGCCGGGGTCAGGCCCAGGGCGACGACCCGGTCGCCGGCGCAGCGGCCGTACACCGTGACCGGCCCGACGCGGGCTGCGAACGAGTCGGCGACCCGCCCCTGTCCGTCCCGCAGTGCCACCCCCGCGTACATGTGTGATGCCGGGAGCACGTCGAACAGCCGCTGCCGGGTGAGCGCGCCCGTCAGCGGCTCGGCCGGTGTCTCCCGCAGGTGCAGCTCGTCGAACACCTGGACGGCCTCGTCGCCCTCCCCGACTGTTCGTGCGTGCTCCCGGAAGATCCGTGTGATGTCCGCCAGTTCCGCCTCGACCTGGGTCGCGCAGCGGCGTTCCACCAGTTCGGCCTGGCGCCATTCGTCCTCGTGGATCTCCCGGTCGTCCGCGGCGAGGTCGGGCGGGGCCAGCGGCGGAAGTTCCGCGCAGAGCGTCGGCAGGGTGTAGGCGACCTGCCGCGGGTCCACCGTCCGCAGGCGCCGGAGCGTCAGGACGAGCCGCCCGGCCGCGAGGTAGGCCGTGCGGTCGGCGGGCTGCGCCCGTACGACCTGCCACACCGCCCCGCCGAGGTCGAGCCGGGTCTCCGGCGCGAAGGACTCCGGGAGCTGTCCTGCGGGTAGTTCCGAGCGGCCGAACGGCAGTCCGTCCGCCGCGTCGACCAGCGTCACTTCGATCAGGCCGTCCTCAGGCATGCGCGCATGCTATCGAGGTGCAACCGGGCCGCGGTGGGGGCCTGTTCGGGCTCGACGTCGAGTCGAAATGTCATGGGCACGTAAATTTCCCCTACCCCCCTCTACCCGCATAGACAACGGGCCGCCATCCTGATCCGCGACACCCCCCACGAGAGGACGATCCATGAGGAGCGTGACCAAGACGCTGGCCGCCACCGCCGCAGCGGCGGCGTGCGCACTGATGACGCAGCCCGCGCGCGCCGCGGTGCCGCCCGAGCACGCGATCATCGTGTGCCAGAGCGCCAGCTTCTACGCCAACTACGACAGCGCCTCCGGGCCCCACGGGCTGATCCGCGTCCTGGGCTACGGCAACAAGGTCGGCCACACCCGCGGCGCCCACCCCGTCTACAACGGCTGGGCCGCCACCTTCGACTTCGGCAAGGGCGACTGGGGCTACGTCCGCGTCGAGTGCCTCGGCGGCTACGGCTCCTGGTGACCCGCTCCCGCACCGCCACCCCCACCCCCACGACAGGAAGGACCACCCGCATGCCCGCACCCCGGATGCTCCGCGCCGCCACTGCCGTCGCGGCCCTGACCGCCGCCGTGCTGACCACCGCCGCGCCCGCCCGGGCCGCCGACGGGACGATCGGCCGGCGCGAGACCGTCTGCGCCCAGGACCTGTACGTCCGCACCGCCCCGCTGGGCGCCTGGATGGGCACCCTCTACAAGGGCCAGACCTTCACCGTCGAGAGCAAGCAGGGCGCCTGGGCCTACGGGTTCGCCTACGGCGACATCAACCGCCACGGCTGGGTCCAGGACGGCTGGTTCTGCTGACGCGCCGGCCCGGGGCGCGCCCCTTCGACGGACACCGCGGGGCGCGCCGGGTCCGGGCCGCCGTCCGGCCGGGCGGGATGTGGCACGGTGAGGGCGCAGCGCCGAAGATCACCGAGAAGGAGTTCCCGTGTCCAAGCCCCCGCTTCCCCCGGCCGCGATCGAGATGCTGAAGAAGCCCAACCCGGCCGTGATCACGACGCTGATGGCCGACGGCCAGCCGGTGTCCACGGCCACCTGGTACCTCTGGGACGACGGCCGGGTCCTGGTCAACATGGACGGTGGCCGCAAGCGTCTGGAGCACATGCGCAACGACCCCCGGGTCACCCTCACGGTCCTGGACGAGGGGAACTGGTACACCCACGTCACCGTGGTCGGGCGCGTCGCCGAACTGCGCGAGGACAGCGGCCTCGCCGACATCGACCGGCTGGCCCAGCAGTACCTGGGCCGCGCCTACCCGCAGCGGGACCGCGACCGCGTGAGCGGGCTGATCGACATCGAGCGCTGGCACGGCTGGGGCACGCTGAAGGACAGCAGCCAGCCGGGCTGACCGAGGGGCCGATGCGTCAGCCCTCGTACGGCTCCGACGGCGCCCGCACCGGCCGGGCCCGGCTCACGTCCAGGAACGGGATGGGACCGTCGTTGACCGGGTCCTTCGCCCGGCGCGCGGTGTAGGTCCCGGTGACGTCCAGCCAGGCGTCCGGCCGCAGGACGGGCGGCACCTGCCCGGTCAGGCCGATCTTGACCGGGCGGGCGTCGGCCGCGCAGCAGTTCAGCACCATGCGGGTCAGGTACGGGGTGCCGTCGCGGCCGATGCTGACGAACCCGGTGAGGGTGACCTGACGGCCGCCCAGGGACCGTCCGTGGTCGTAGACCGCACGGCCGGCGTAGTCGGCGGTCTCCATCCGCAACGGGTCCCCCGCGGGCAGGGCGGGGAAACCGAAGGGGCGCGGGACGGACGTGCCGGTCCGGGCGGCGGAGTAGGAGCCCAGGGCGGGCGGGGCGACCAGGACGAGTGCGACGAGCGGCAGCACCAGCAGCCACGCGACCTTCGGCTCGCGGTGCGGGTGCGCATGCCCCGCGTCGTGCGCGTGCCCCTCGTCCGAGCCCGCCCCGGTGGGGCGAGCGCGGCGGGGGCGGCGCAGTTCGTACCAGACGGTCGCCAGGGCGGCGACGACCAGCACGGCGCCCGCCGCCAGCAGCAGCGGCTGCAGCCCGGCCTTGACGTAGCGCAGGTAGAGGTCGCTGAGCCCGGCGTGGAGCATCGCCACCCCGGTCAGGAGCAGCACGGCGGCCTGTGCTTCCCGGTTCACAGCAGGACCGCCCCGGTCAGGGACGCCACCACGACGGCCACGGCGAAGGTGGCGGGCGCGAACCGCACCGCGAACGCGCGTCCGAACGCGCCCGCCTGCAGCGCGAAGAGCTTCAGGTCGATCATCGGCCCCACGACGAGGAACACCAGCCGGGCGGTGAGGGAGAACTGCGACAAGGACGCGGCCACGAACGCGTCGGCCTCCGAGCAGATCGACAGCACCACCGCGAGCACCGCCAGCGCGAGCACGGACACCAGCGGGTTGCCCGACGCCAGCCGCAAGACGTCCTCGGGCACGAAGGACTTGAGCGTGGCCGCCGCCATCGCCCCGACCACCAGGAACCCGCCGGCGTGCATCACGTCGTGCCGTACCGAACCCCAGAACGCCGCACCCTTGCCCTGCCCCTCGGCCGACGGGTGCGCCGCGGGGCGCAACCGGTCGGCGTGCCCCAGACGCTGCCACAGCCAGCCCATGGCGCAGGCCACCAGCAGGCTCGCGACGAACCGGGCGACCACCATGCGCGGTTCGTTCGGGAAGGCCACGGCCGTGGCGGTCAGCACCACCGGGTTGATCGCCGGCGCGGACAGCAGGAACGTCAGCGCCGCCGCCGGAGCCACCCCCCGCCGCACCATCGCCCCCGCGACCGGCACCGACGCGCACTCGCAACCCGGCAGGACCGCCCCCGCCATGCCCGCCACCGGCACCGCCACCGCGGTCCGGCGCGGCAGCGCCCGCGCGAAGAACGACGGCGGGACGCACACCGCGAGCACCGCCGAGAGCACGACGCCCAGCACCAGGAACGGCAACGCCTGCACCACCACCGCCACGAACACGGTCATCCAGCTCTGCATCACCGGCGCGGACAGCGCCCCGCGCACCGGTCCCTGCAGCATCAGGGCGACGAGCAGCAGCAACGTCAGCACCAGCGGCGAACTGACCCGCCACCCCTGTTCCGGATCCGGCCGCCCGGCGTCCTGCCGTGCGGTCCCGGCCGGCGCCGGGGCATCCTTGGTGACGGTCACGGGCGTGCTACCTCCGGCGGGCAGGGGGACGTGAAGAAGGAACTGCACCCTCCATACGCCGTGGCCCGTCACGCCGTCTCATGCCCCGCCAGGACTTTGCGCAGCCTTGGTGCGGGCAGTCCTACGATGGCGGCGAAGCAACGCAGCGGGGGAGGGGCGGCGACCGCCGTGAAGGTGAGTTTCATCGTGCACGCGGGCGCGGCGCTGGCCCTGGGGGCCTTCTGCGAAGTGGCGGGGCTGCTCACCTTCCTGCCCGGACCGTCATGGCCGGGCGACGGCGGCCCGGTGCTGGGCGGTGTCCTCGCGTTGCTGCTCCCGCTGCTGCTCGGTGCGGCCGTACGGGCGCTCGCCCTGACCGCGCGCGGGGTGGACGCCCGGGGCAACCGCGCGCTGCAGTGGCTCGCCCTGCGCTGCCTGCCGGGGATCGTCCAGGTGGCCCTGGCCGGGGTCTTCGCCGCGGGGGTCGCGCTCATCGTGGCGACGGTCGTCGTCCAGGGCTCCCTGCGGGCCGGAGAGGCGGTAGACGGCCGCTACCACGCCGTGCGGACCGACAGGCCGGGTCACGAGGTCGTCGAGGTGTCCCGAGCGGAGTACGAGGACCTGCTCGAACAGGACCATCGCTTCCTGGTGGCCGCGCTGGGGATGCCGGCAGGCGCCGCGGCCGCCGTCACCCTCGTCACCGGGCAACTTCACCCGGGCACCCCGCTGCAAGGGACGCCGGAGCCGGGCCGTATCCCGGTGTGAGTCCGGCCCGCGCCCGGCCCGGCCGCCGGGTCACAGCACGTGCTGGCCCTTGCCCAGCGCGATGACGCCGTTGGCGGAGGCGTGGTAGAGCTCGCGGTCACGTTCCGGGTTGACGCCCACGGTGGCGCCGGCGGGCACGACGACGTTCTTGTCGAGGATGGCGCGGCGCACGACCGCGCCGCGCCCGATGCGGACGTTGTCGTGCAGCACCGACCCCTGCACCACCGCGCCCTCCTCCACCACGACCCCCGGCGACAGCACGGACTGCGTGACCTGCCCGGAGATGATGCAGCCCGGGCTGACCATCGACTCGCCCGCGATCCCGCCGGCCACGAACTTCGCCGGGGGCAGCCGCAGCGAGTGCGTGTACAGCGGCCACTGGTCGTTGTAGAGGTTGAAGACCGGGTGGACCGAGATCAGGTCCTGGTGGGAGTCGTAGTAGGCGTCCAGGGTGCCCACGTCCCGCCAGTAGCCGTGGTCGCGGGCGGTCTCGCCGGGCACGTGGTTGTCGTCGAAGTCGTAGACCTGCACCTGCCCCTTGGCGGTCAGCAGCGGGATGATGCTGCCGCCCATGTCGTGGACGGAGGAGTCGTCCTCGGCGTCCTGGGCCAGCGCGTCCAGCAGCACCTTGGTGGTGAACACGTAGTTGCCCATCGAGGCGTACACCCGGTCGGGGTCACCGGGCAGGCCCGGCGGATCGGCGGGCTTCTCCAGGAACCGCTCCACCCGCACCCCACCCGGTCCCGGGGTGATGATCCCGAACGAGGAGGCCTGGTCACGCGGGATGCGGATGCCCGCCACCGTGGCCCCCGCGCCCGCCTCGATGTGCTGGCGCAGCATCTGCCGGGGGTCCATGCGGTACACGTGGTCGGCGCCGAACACGACGATGTAGTCGGGCTGCTCGTCGTACACCAGGTTCAGCGACTGGTAGATGGCGTCCGCGCTGCCGAGGAACCACCGCGGGCCCAGCCGCTGCTGCGCCGGGACGGGGGTGACGTAGTTGCCCAGCAGGTTCGACATCCGCCAGGTGGTGGTGATGTGCCGGTCCAGGGAGTGCGACTTGTACTGCGTCAGCACGCAGATGCGCATGATGTCGCCGTTGACGAGGTTGGACAGGACGAAGTCCACCAGCCGGTAGGCGCCGCCGAACGGCACCGCCGGTTTGGCGCGGTCGGCGGTCAGCGGCATCAGCCGCTTGCCCTCGCCGCCCGCGAGCACGATTCCCAGCACCGAAGGTCCGCCGCGCATCCCTGCCCCCTTTGCCGCTACCGCCCTTGCGACTTGCAGATCTCCTCGTACACGCCCACGGTGCGGCGGGCCACCGCGTCCCACCCGAACTCCGCCACCGCCCGTTCGCGTCCCGCCGCCCCCATCCGGGCCGCCGCCGTGGGATCGCCGGCCAGCGCGCCGACCGCCGCGGCCAGCCCCGCCTCGAAGGCTTCCGGGTCCTTCTCCTCGTACGGCACCAGGAGCCCGGTCACCCCGTCCTCCACCACCTCGGGGATCCCGCCCACCGCGGAGGCGACCACCGGGGTGCCGCACGCCATCGCCTCCAGGTTCACGATGCCCAGCGGCTCGTACACCGAAGGGCACACGAACACCGCGGCGTGCGTGAGCAGTTGCACCACCTCGGGCCGGGGCAGCATCTGCGGGATCCAGATCACCCCGCCGCGTACGGCCCGAAGGTCCTCCACCAGCTCGCGGAACTCGCGGTCGATGGCCGGGGTGTCGGGCGCCCCGGCGCACAGCACGATCTGCAGGTCCGGATCGATCCGCCGGGCGGCCCGCAGCAGGTGCGGGACCCCCTTCTGCCGTGTGATCCGGCCGACGAACAGCGCGTACGGGCGGCTCGGGTCGACGCCGTGCGCGGTCAGCGCCTCCGTGGACCCGTCCGGCCGGTACAGGCGCGTGTCGATGCCGTTGTGGACGACGTGCACACGCGCCGGGTCGAGCGCGGGGTAGCTGCGCAGGATGTCCGCGCGCATCCCGTGCGAGACGGCGATGACGCCGTCGGCGGCCTCGACCGCCGTCCGCTCCGCCCAGCTGGAGAGCGCGTAGCCGCCGCCGAGCTGCTCGGCCTTCCAGGGGCGCAGCGGTTCGAGGGAGTGGGCGGTCATCACGTGCGGGACGCCGTACAGCAGTTTGGCCAGGTGGCCGGCGAGGTTGGCGTACCAGGTGTGCGAGTGCACCAGGTCCCGGCCGGCCAGCGCGGCGGCCATCGACAGGTCGACCGACAGGCTGCGCAACGCCTCGTTCGCGCCCCCGAGCTCCGCGGCGGCGGCATGCCGGCTGACGCCGGGGCCGCCCGCGTCGTCCGTGCCGCCCGTCGCGTCCGCGCCGCCCGTCGCGTCCGCGCCGTCCGCCCCGGCCCAGCAATGGACCTGAAGGTCCGTCAGGGAACGTAGCTCGCGCGCCAGGAACTCCACGTGGACGCCCGCCCCGCCGTAGACGTACGGCGGGAACTCCCGCGTGAGCAGTGCCACCTTCACGGGCGCCTCCCCGGGTCCCGTCGCCGTGTTGGGACATCCATGCCCCGCAGAACGGTGTTCGATCCGTCTTCCCCGGCTTTCGCCGTGTGATGCCCCGCGCGGAATTCCTTCGACTTCGCCGCCCGCTTGGTGGATCGTCGGGTGCATGCGACAGGACGAGATCTGGGACGAGGAGACCGCCCGGAACTACGACACCCCCGGCACCGGCATGTTCGCCCCTGACGTACTGGGCCCGGTGGTGGACCGCCTTGCCGCACTCGCCGACGGCGGACGGGCGCTCGAGTTCGCCATCGGCACCGGCCGCGTGGCCGTGCCGCTCGCGCGGCGAGGCGTACCCGTCAGCGGCATCGAGCTGTCACAGCCCATGACCGACCGACTGCGCACCAAGGCGGACGACGCGACGATCCCGGTCGTCACCGGCGACATGACCGCCGCCCGCGCCCCGGGCACCTTCCGGCTCGTGTACCTCGTCTACAACACCATCTCCAACCTGCTCTCCCAGGCCGCACAGGTCGCGTGCTTCGCCAACGCCGCCCGCCACCTCGCGCCGGGCGGGCGCTTCGTGATCGAACTGTGGGTCCCCGAGCTGCGCAAGCTGCCACCCGGCCAGCAGACGGTCGTCTTCCACTCCGAATCCGGCTACATCGGCCTGGACACCTACGACGTCCTGCGGCAGCAGGTCGTCTCGCACCACTTCCGGTTCGCCGACGGCGAGCCGACCCGGCTGTTCCGTTCCCCGCACCGTTACATCTGGCCCTCGGAGCTCGACCTCATGGCCCAGCTGGCCGGATTCACGCTGGAGTCCCGCCACGCCGACTGGAACGGCGCCGAGTTCACCGCCGAGTCACGCTCCCACGTCTCCGTCTACCGGCTCCCCGCCGCCGAACGGTGACCGGGTCGCCCCCCACTGCCCAGGCACGGTTCAATGCCGGAATGGTGGACTGGGCGCACATGCCTGACTGCCGGTTCGACGTCGATCGCGTTCCGGAACTCCTGGCGCGGGTGGAGCGCCGGGACGACCCCGAAGCGTGGAAGGAACTGGGATGGCGCCTCGTGCTCGAGTACGACCTGGTGTCCCCGGCGAGCTTCGCGTCCCTGCCACGCCTCGTGCGCCTCGCGGCGCACAGCGCGCAGGCACGCGGCCTGGCCGGGAGGATCCTGGCGCGCGCGGCGGGTCGACACGGCTGCGACGACCTTCTGGCCGGTTGCGCGGCCGTGATCGCGGAGTACGGCGAGGTGCTCGACCGGCACCTGCGGTCGAGGCCCGCCGACTACCTCGCGTCCTTCCTCGCCCTCCTCGCGGTGAGGGGGGAGTACCACTGGGCCAACGTCCTGGAGGGCTTCACGGACGACATCATCAGGGTGGAGTGTCCGCACTGCGGTGTCGAGGTGACGATCGCCGTCGGCGGCTTCGGATGCTACGCCCAGGTGTGGGACGGGGGTGAGGAGATCCGGCGCGACCTGCGTCCGGCGGCCGCAGGCGAACTCACCGGAACGGGCCGGTGGATGCATCGGATCTGCGTCCGCGACGGTCAGATGGCGCTCGCCGACGGGATCGCCCACTTGTTCGGTGTGGCGCAATGCCCCGGCTGTGCCGCCGTCTTCAACGTCGCGGACGAGTACACCCGCGCCAATCGTCCGGTCATGTGGTGACCGGCGTTCCTAGTCCTCCTCGCCGCTGAGGGAACCCGCGGTGGTGAGGGTGGCGGTGTCCGGGGCCGGGGCCGGAGCGGGTGAGGCGGCCGGGTCAGGGGC
>NZ_JARAVK010000216.1:0-15658 GCF_033792765.1 Streptomyces sp. PA03-6a
CGACAGGCCCAGCAGCGTCGCGCAGACCGTCAGCCGTCGCACGTCCCGCCGACGCGCCCCCGCCCTCGCTGCGGGCGTCCGTGGCGCTGCTGCGCCGCCGGGACGTGCGACGGCTGACGGTCTGCGCGACGCTGCTGGGCCTGTCGACGGTGAGCGACTCCTTCGTCTACCTGCTGCTCCAGCACCGGCTCGGGGTCCCCGACCGCTGGTTCGCGCTGCTCCCCCTGGGCACCGCGGCGGCCTTCCTGCTGCTCGCGATGCCGCTGGGGCGGCTGGCCGACCGGGTGGGGCGCTGGCGGATGTTCCTGGCGGGACACCTCGCGCTGCTCGCCGCGTACGGGCTGATGCTCGCGCACGGCCCCGCGTACGCCGTCCTGCTGCTGCACGGCGCCTTCTACGCCGCCACGGACGGTGTGCTGATGGCCGCCGCCTCCACCGCCGTCCCCGACGAGTTGCGCGGTGCCGGGCTCGCCCTCGTCCAGACCGGGCAGGCCATGGCCCGCTTCGTCGCCTCCCTGGCCTTCGGCGCGGCCTGGACCGCCTGGGGCGACCGCACGGCGCTCACCGCCGCCGCGCTGGCGCTGACGGCGTGCGCGGTCTGCGCCGTGTACCTGCGTCCGGCGCCGAGCACGTGACCTTCGAGGAAAGGCCCCCCATGAACACCCGCAGCCGTCTGTTCGTGCTGCTCGCCGCCGTGGCGGCGCTGGCCGCCGTCGCCGCCGTGTCCGTGCTGCGCGCCGCCGACCGGGCGGCGGAGAAGGACCGCCCGCAGGCGGGCGGCCCCGCGGTCACGGCGGGGGCGGTGACGCTGGCGCCGGACGCGCCCCGCATGGTGTTCCGCAACATGGCGTGGGGCTCGCACCGGGACGAGCTCGCCACGGTCCCGGCCGGCCGGCCCGGGGCCGCGCGCACCGCCTCGGACGTGAAGTGCCTGCGCTTCTACGCGGCCGCGGGCACCGGCATCTGCCTGCAGTCCGTCAAGGGCGCCGTCCAGGACAGCTACCGCGCCGTCGTGCTCGACGCCCGGCTGCACGAGCTGCGCCGCTTCCCCCTCGCGGGCATCCCGACCCGGGCCCGGGTCTCGCCCAGCGGGCGCATGGTCGCCTGGACGGTGTTCGTCGGGGGCGACTCCTACGCGGGCACGAACTTCTCCACCCGCACCTCCGTCCTGGACACCCGTACCTGGACCCTCGTCAAGAACCTCGAGGACTTCCGGATCACCAAGGAGGGCCGGCCGTACCACGCCGCCGACGTCAACTTCTGGGGCGTGACCTTCTCCGACGACACCCACTTCTACGCCACCCTGGGCACCGGCGGCCGCACCTACCTCGTCCGCGGCGACGTCGCGGCCCGCTCCGTCCGCACGCTGCGCGGCAACGTCGAGTGCCCCTCGCTCTCGCCCGACGGCACCCGGCTGGTGTTCAAGAAGCGCGTCGCGGGCCTGTCCCCCGACGCGCCCTGGCGGCTGTACGTCCTGGACCTGGCCACCCTGCGCGAGACCCCGCTCGCGGAGCGGCGCAGCGTCGACGACCAGGTCGTCTGGCGCGACGACCACACGGTCGTCTACGCCCTGGCCGGGGACTTCGGCGCGGACCTGTGGACGGTGCCCGCCGACGGCACCGGAACGGCCCGCCGCATGATGACGGCGGCGCTGGCCCCCGCGTACCTCGGCTAGGGCTCGCCGCGGGGCCCCGTCCGCTCAGGTCGCCAGTGACACGTCGGTCGCCTTGACCAGCGCGACGACCGCGGCGCCCTCGGCGACGCCCAGCTCGTCGAGGGCCTCCCGGGTGATCACGGCGGTCAGCTCGCGGCCGCCCGCGAAGCCGATCCGGACGGTCGCCATGGCCTCGCCCGGCGTCACGGCGGTGACGGTCCCGGGGACCCGGTTGCGGATGCTGATGCCCTGCACCGGGGCCGTGGCGAGGGAGACCTCCGTCGCCTTGATCAGCACGGTCACCCCGCCGCCCGGGATGATGCCGAGCTCCCGCACGGCCTCGGCGGTCACGGCCGCCGTGAAGTCCGGTCCCCCGCCGTCGAGGCGCACCGTGACCACGGCCATCACCTCGCCCGGGACCACCGAGGCGACCTTGCCGTCGATCTGGTTGCGAATGCTCAGTGCCATGAGCGGCACCGTAAGCCCGCCCCCGGCGCGCCGCGCGGAACGACCCGCCGCCCGCCCCGGGCCCGGGCGGCGGTCCGGTCCCGCCGGCGGCGGCTCAGGCGGTGACCAGGTCCGCCCAGCGGGTGATACCGGCGCAGTCGGCACGTATGCCGTGCCGTGTGGAGAGGGCGCCCACGATGCCGAGGCCCCGGCCGTGCTCGTCGGGGTCGGTGGATCCCCCCGGCATGCATGGTCGGGCCGACGGGCCCGAGTCGGTCACCTCGATGTGCAGGGCGCTGCGCCCCTCGACCTCGGTCCAGCAGATGCGCAGGGACGCGGGGCCGTCGGCGTGCACGATCGCGTTCGTGGTCAGCTCCGATATCACCAGCAGCGCGTCCTCGGCCACCTCCGCGCGCAGCTCCCACTCCGCCAGCACGCCCCGTACCCTCCGGCGCACGACGGACAGGGCGCCTGGGATGTGCGACAGCGCGCAGACGTGCACGTCCTCGCGCTGCGGCATCGTCTCGGGCTGTGCCGCCATGGTGTCCTCCTCCCGGGGAGTCCTGCCGGGTGGACTCCCGGACCTGCACGAAAGCTTCCGAGACAGGACATCCCGGGTCAATGAATCGGGGTCGTCATTATCGAACGCCGCCCTCAGAGGCCGAACGACCTGCGCAAACGCGCTGATGCCCATCGTGGTCGCCGGGGATAGCATCGACGTATGGCCGGCCCGCTCCAGTCCATCGAACGGGCGGCGGCGATCCTCAGGCTCCTGGCCGGCGGTCCCCGCCGGCTCGGGCTGGGCGAAGTGGCCGGCTCGCTCGGGCTGGCGAAGGGCACCGCCCACGGCATCCTGCGCACCCTCCAGCACGTGGACTTCGTGGAGCAGGACCCGGCGACCGGGAAGTACCAGCTCGGGGCGGCCCTGCTGCACCTGGGCACCAGCTACCTGGACGTCAACGAACTGCGGTCCCGGTCGATCAACTGGGCCGACGCGCTGGCCGCCCGCAGCGGCGAGGCGGTACGCCTCGGCACCCCGCTGGAGGGCCAGGTGCTCGTCGTCCACCACGTCTTCCGGCCCGACGACAGCCTGCAGACGCTCGACGTCGGAGCCCTGCTGCCGCTGCACGCCTCCTCGCTCGGCAAGATCCTGCTGGCGTACGGTGCGGCACCGCTGGAGCCGCTGCTGAAGGAGGAACTGGAGGCGTACACCCGGCACACCCTGGTGGTCCCGGAGGACCTGACCCGGGCCCTCGCCGAGGTCCGCGAGCAGGGCTGGGCGCCGGAGGTGCAGGAGATGTCGATGGGCGAGGCCGGGGTCTCGGCGCCGATCCGCGGGTCGGGCGGCCTCGTCGTGGGCGCGATCGGCCTGTCCGGCCCGGTCGAGCGGATCTGCGACAGCAAGGGCCGCCCGCTGGCGTCCCTGGTCACGCTGCTCCGCGAGGCCGCGCGGGCGATCTCCAGAGACCTGGGCGCCGCCCGCTGGTGAGGCCCGCCCGGGCACCGGACACCCCGAGCACAGCGAACGCGTCGGAAAGCATCGGAAAGCAGGCCCCGATCATGGTTGAACGGTATGTGATGTCCATCGACCAGGGCACCACCTCCACCCGATGCATCCTGTTCGACCACCGGGGGCGCCTGGTGTCGGTGGCCCAGCGCGAGCACCAGCAGCACTTCCCCAGGCCCGGCTGGGTCGAGCACGACGCCCTGGAGATCTGGCGCAACCTCGAACGCATCGTGCCGCAGGCGCTGTCCTCCGCCGAGATCGCGGCGGAGGAGGTCGCCGCGATCGGCATCGCCAACCAGCGGGAGACGACCGTGCTGTGGGACCGGAGCACGGGCGTACCGCTGGGCCGGGCGATCGTCTGGCAGGACACCCGTACCGCGCCGCTCGTCGAGCGGCTGCGCAAGGACCCCGGCGACGACTTCTTCCTGGAGCGCTGCTGCCTGCCGCCCTCCACCTACTTCTCCGCGCCGCGGATCCGCTGGCTCTTCGACGAGGTGCGCGGGCTGGAACAGCGCGCCCGCGACGGCGAGGTGCTCTTCGGGACGATGGAGACCTGGCTGATCTGGAACCTGACGGGCGGGGTCGACGGCGGCCTGCACATCACCGACGCCACCAACGCCAGCCGCACCATGCTGATGAACATCCGCTCGCTGACCTGGGACCAGGACCTGCTGGACTTCTTCGGCGTCCCCCGCGCGATGCTCCCGGAGATCCACGCCTCCGCCGAGAACTACGGCGCGGCCCGGACGGTCCTGCCCGGGGTCCGCATCACCGCCGCCCTCGGCGACCAGCAGGCGGCGCTCTTCGGCCAGACCTGCTTCTCCCCCGGCGAGGCGAAGTGCACCTACGGGACCGGCAGTTTCCTGCTGCTCAACACCGGGACCACGATGGTCAGGTCGCGGCACGGGCTGCTCTCCACGGTCGCGTACAAGATCGACGACCAGCCGACGGTCTACGCCCTGGAGGGCTCGATCGCCGTCACCGGATCGCTGGTGCAGTGGTTCCGCGACCGCCTCGGGCTGATCAGCAGCGCCCCGGAGATCGAGACCCTCGCCCTCACCGTCGCGGACAACGGCGGCTGCTACATCGTGCCCGCCTTCTCCGGTCTCTTCGCCCCGCACTGGCGCAGCGACGCCCGGGGCGTCATCGTCGGCCTCACCTCGTACATCACCAAGGGGCATCTCGCCCGGGCCGTCCTGGAGGCCACCGGCTGGCAGACCCGCGAGGTCGTCGACGCCATGAACGCCGACTCCTCGCTCGGGCTGAAGGAACTCAAGGTCGACGGCGGCATGACCGCGGACAACCTGCTCATGCAGTTCATCGCCGACGTCCTCGACGTCCCCGTGGTCCGCCCCATGGTCGCCGAGACCGTGTCCCTGGGCGCCGCCTACGCCGCCGGTCTCGCCTCCGGCTACTGGCCGGACCTGAAGGTGCTGCGGAACAACTGGCACCGTGCCGGGCAGTGGCTGCCCGACATGGACCCGGGGCACCGCGACGCCGAGTACGAGAACTGGCAGCGCGCCGTCGAGCGCTCCATCGGCTGGATCAGACAGCCCCCGTGACCGTCGGCGTGCCCAGGCGCACCGCCCGGCCGGTCACCCGGACGCGCGGGTCCCGCGGGTCGACGCCCACGAGCAGCTCGCTCGGGCGGCCCATGTCCTCGCCCTGCCGCACGACCACCCGGGCCGCCTCCGGCACCAGGCCGAGCTCGCGCAGGTAACCGCCGAACGCCGCCGCGGCCGCGCCGGTCGCCGGGTCCTCGACGACCCCGCCCACCGGGAAGGGGTCGCGGGCGTGGAAGCGGTCCGCGGCCTCCCGCCACACCAGGTGCACCGTGGTCCACCCGTGGCGGCGCATCACACCGGCCAGGGCGTCGAAGTCGTACGCCAGGTCCGCCAGACGGGCCCGCTCCGCGGCGGCCAGCACCAGGTGGTGGACCCCTCCGAAGGCCACGTGCGGCGGCAGCGCGGGGTCCAGCTCGCCCCGCTCCCAGCCCAGCGCGGCGAGCGCGGCGTCCAGCTCGGCGTCCTCGGCCGGACGCGAGCGGGTCGGCACGCTGGTGAGCGTGGCGTGCAGCGCCCCCTCGCCGTCGCCGGCCGTCAGCACGGGGATCTCCCCCGCCGGGGTGTCGAAGACCAGCTCACCGGGGCCGATGCGCTCCGCCAGCGCGACGGCGGTCGCGACGGTCGCGTGGCCGCAGAAGTCGACCTCGGCGAGGGGGCTGAAGTAGCGCAGGGTGAACCGCCGGCGGGCGCGGTCCGCGGCCGTGACGAACGCCGTCTCGGAGTAGCCGACCTCGGCGGCGAGGGCGAGCATGCGCTCCTCGTCGAGGTCCGACGCGTCGAGGACGACGCCGGCCGGATTGCCGCCCGCGGGGTCGGAACTGAAGGCGGTGTAGCGCAGCACGTCGGTGCGGGTCCCAGATGTCATGCCGTCCACGCTGTCACACCAGGTGCCATTGGCAGAAACGATGGTTGTCCATCACCGCGATTGATGGAGCCGATCGCAGCGGTTACGGTCGAGCCGTGGACACCCGACTGCTCACCACCTTCCTCACCCTGGCGAGGACGGGGAACTTCACCGGCGCGGCCGCCGAACTGCACCTGTCGCAGTCCACCGTGACGGCGCAGATCAAGTCCCTGGAGAAGGAGCTGGGCGTACGGCTCTTCGACCGCATGCCGCGCGGCGCACAGCTCACCGGGGCCGGACGGCGCCTGATGACGGAGGCCGAGGGCGTCCTCGAAGCGGAGACGCGCCTGCGCGGCACGGCGGCCGGGGACGCCCGGTCCGGCGGGACCGTCGTCCTCGGCGCCGGGGACACGCTCTGCTCGACGCACGTGCCCCGGATCGTCGCCGCCCTGCGCCGCACCCACCCCGGCATCGACGTCCACCTCCACCCGGCGGGCAGCGACGCGGCCGTGGAGGGACTGCGGGCCGGGCGGCTCGACGTCGCCCTGCTGCTGGAGGACCAGGTCGCCCTGCCCGACATGACCGCCCACCCGCTCGCCGCCGAACCGCTGGTCCTCATCGCCGCCCCCGGTCACCCGCTGGCCGCGCTCGACCGGCCCGTCACCTGGGCGGAACTCGCCCGGGAGACCTTCTTCCTCCACGAGGAGGGCTGCTCCTACAGCGACCGCGTCGCGCGCGAACTCCTCGGCGTCCGCGACGCCCGGCCACGGCTGACCCGGTTCGGCAGCAGCGAGGCCGCCCGCACCTGCGTGGCCGCTGGCCTCGGGCTCGGCGTCCTCCCCCGCGCCACCGTCCGCACCGCCCTGCGCCAGGGCACCCTGACCGCCGTCCCCGGGCCCGGCCTCCCCGACGTGCCCGTCCAGCTCGTCCGCCGGCGCGGCCGCTGGACCTCCCCGGCGGTCCGGGCCGTCCTCGACGCGCTGACGGACCACTTCGCGCGGCACGGAAACGGGGGCTCGGCGGTCGAGTAGGTCACCGCCCCCGGCAGCGTGCGCGCCGACTTCAACGGCGGCGGGTACGGCCGTGATCACGCCCGGGCGGAGCAGTCGTGTCAGCCTTCGAGGTTCCGCTCGAACCAGTGGTGCGCGTACGGCTCGGTGCTGAACGCCTCGACTTCCACGAATCCGGCGGTCTCATAGAGGCGTCTGGCCTCCGCGAGCGTGCGGTTCGTCTCCAGTCGCAGCGTCCGCATCCCGCGGAGGACCGCCTCGTCCGCGAGTCGCTCGAGGATGCGACGGCCCAGGCCGAGGCCGCGAACGTCCGGGGACGCCCACATCCGCTTCACCTCCGCGATCCGCGTATCGGGGTGCAGCTTGAGCGCCCCGCACCCCACCGGGGAGCCCTGCGCGCTCGCCACCAGGAGCAATCCGTCCGGCAGCGTCATCTCCTCGTCGCTCGCGGAGAGGCTCTGGGCGGGGTCGAAGCCGGTGTCGAACCGCCGTCCCAACTCCTCGAAGTAGGAGCGCAGGCAGTAACGGGCGTCGGGCTCGCGCGGGTCCGTGATCCCGATCCGCACCTGGGAGGCCAGCAACAGCCGCCCGACCTCCGTCATCGCCGCCACCAAGCGCCCCCGCTGACCGTCGGTCAGCGGATCGAGGATCGACTCCGCGAGTTCGTCCGACGCGCGGTCCAGCACCGCCCGCTCCGCAACGCCGGTCCCGGTCAGACGCACCTTCCGCACCCGTCCGTCATCCGGGTCCGGGTCCGTGGTCACCAGGCCGTCCGACTCCAGCCGCCGCAGCTGCCGGCTCAGGTACCCGGAGTCCAGACCCAGCCGTGAGCGGAGGACGCGCACCTCGGATCCCTCGGGCTCGACCTCCCAGAGCAGCCGCGACAGGCCGAGTGAGCGGTCCCGCGACAGGTACTCGTCATCCAGGGCACCGACGCGCTGCGTGACCGCGCGGTTGAACCTGCGCACCGCATCGACCTGCTCCCGTTCCATTCTCTGATAGTAGTCAGAGAACTCCGGAAGGCGATGCCCGGCCTGGAGAGTCGCGCTCCTGAGCCGGTCGCCTGGCTCGGGCGTTCCGAGCTCCTCCCGTGGCGGCATGGGCATGACCGGTGACGCGAAGCCGGGACCGCCGGTCTGACGCCGATCGCCCGGACGCGTCAATCGTTCTTCAACGGCCTGTCGATGAGGCGTCAATGCCCACAAGGTTGGCTTATGCCGACATCAGCAACGTCCCAGCCATACGCCGGACGCCGGACCGTACGGTGCGCACCGAAGTCCAGGCGTCCGGCGCTCGGCCATCCGCGGCCACCGGTTCTCGGCAGGCCGCGGCAGGTCATCACACAAAGATCAGAGAAAGATCGCAGGAAGCAGGAACGTGAACCTCAAGAGCATCTTCGGCAAGATCGGCATGGCCGTGGCGGTGGGGGCGGTCGTGCTGACCGCGACGCCGTCCGCGATCGCCGACACGATCCACACCCCCACCCCCGCTCAGGCGGTCGCCAAGGCCGCGGCCCTCCCCGACTGGGATCTCGGCGACGACCACTGTGCGGACATCAAGCTCAAGTCCAAGGCCAGCAATCGCTTCGTCTCCGCCGAGGTCGACTACACCGGATACGTCTCCGGAATGCTCCGCGCTCGGTCGACCTCCGCCGGCGACTGGGAGAAGTTCTCCATCTGCCCGGGAAACGGGTTCTACACCCTCTATTCCTACAGCGCCAAGGGCTGGGTGAGCGCCGAGCAGAACTACACGGGCGCCGACGCCGGCATGCTCCGGGCGCGTTCGGGCAGCGTCGGAGCGTGGGAGAAGTTCGACGTCCGCTGCACCGACTACTGCACCCTCAAGTCCCTCGCCAACGGCAAGTACGTGACCTCCGAGCTGGCCTACACGGGCTCCGGCTACGGCATGCTCCGGGCACGCTCCACCTCCGTCGGAGATTGGGAGAAGTTCTTGATCTCCTCCTGACCGGCCGGCTGGTCATGACCACGGGCCAGGGCCGGGCGAGCTGAGGCACGACCGCACGGAAGCCGGGCAGGGGGTGAGGCGTCTCGCCCCCTGCCCGGCTGCGGCGCTTGCGGCACGCCTGTGTCATCAGTGACCGCCGGCAGCCCGGCGGGCCCCGCCAACGGGCTGTGGTCAGGAACTCTCGACGAAGCGGACGGACCACGCGTAGCCGCTCAAGCAGTCGTGCGGGACTCGTCGGACCTCTCTGACCTGGCAACCATCGTGCGCGTACTTGCGGGCGAACCGGTCCAAGCGCTGCGCCTCGGTGAGATCCTCCATGGACAGCGGCGCTCCGACGACGAGGTCTTCGTGGATGACCTCTTCCTGCGCGCCACCGTCCGAGCAGGAAGAGCAATGATGCGTTTTGGGTAGGGCCATGGGATCAGTGTCCTCCTCACCCGGCTGCCCCGACGTACACAGCGCGATGGCCGCACCGTGCCGTGCGCGGCCCGGCCGCGCGACCCCCGTACGGATCGACGGCAGTGAGCTTCCCGGATGGGTCCCTGCGGATGGGCCGGTGACGGCCCGGGTCACCTCTACGAGGTCTCGGACGGCAGTCCGGCGCCGTGGAGTCGCGCCCACGCGCGTAGCAGCCCCTCTGCCAGCCAGTGGCCGTTCATCGAAGCAATGTCCTCGGCTGTGCGGCCCTCCTCATCACGAACGGTGAAATCCACGTCGGCGATGAGCAGGTAAGCGACGCAGTCGACGTATGCCCGGCCCCTGCGCTCGGACCAGGCCCGTTCAATCTCGGCTGCAACGGCGTGGTGCAGGAGCGTCATACCCCGATGATCGGGGCGATTGCGATCGAAGAGCTTGGTCTCAACACTCGTGCGCAGGCTGTCGAGGTGTCCACGCCGCGCCGCGTCGATGGCCATGCGCCAAATGCGGTCACTTTGTCCGGCGTTCACAGTCCCTCCCAGGCAACTACCCCTGTGACCCGCAATCGCCCCGTCAATACGTGTCAGCGTTGGCCACCCCTGGGCGCCCTCGTACGGCCCACAGACGGCCCCGCCACGGTACTGGGTGTCCAGCAGCCGAGCTGATCCGCAGCCGTTCGTAGCCGTTGATGAGCGTCGGTCATTTGGCGGGTCAGACCACCGGGACAGCGCCCCCCCCCGATCTTCACAGTCATCGGTGGATGTCAGCGGCACAACTGCGGAGCCGCGGGTTGCGGGCTAGGTGGGGCGGCGGCCTTCGCGCCATTGGCGTCTCTTGTCCGCCGCGGCCCCTCCCTCAGCGGCACTCCTCCGCCACGCGGCCCGCTTCGCCGACTCGCGCCCGCAAAGGAATCCCCACAGCACAAGACTCGACGCCCCGAGGAAACGGCTGATGGTGTCGTCCTCCGAGGTCACAAACATTAGCTGCGGCACTATGAACACCAGGTACCAGACCGGATGGTTCTGCCATTTCGGTTTCTCCGCCACTCCTGCCCCCTCACAAGGCGCACACTAGCCCACGCCCAGCGTCCGCCCAGGTGAGGCAGGGACTGGACCTGCGGCAACGTCGCCCCGTCTCCACCGTTCCCCATGGCCCCCCATTCGGCACCGCCCTACGTGGCACGGCTGTGGCATGTGCCATCCCTCGATGTCCGTCATGCTGCCCCGCGCGGAGCCAGGGGGCCATACGCTGGCCGCGAATCGGGCTGGCTCCTCCCTGCCCGCAACAAGCCCGATGGGCCCCTGGTCTTACTCGACGTCGGGTCCCGGACCGGGGAGGTGGCTAAAGATCGTGTCGGCGCCCGGCGGAGCCTGAGCGGCGCCGGGTGCCTTGATGAGGTAGGGAAATCCGTAACAGTGCAGCTCAGTTGGTTGTGTGTCCGATCCCGGGGGATGCGCCGCGCTGAGACCGTTCCTCGTGCAGCAGAGCCGCGGCCTGGAGATCGTTGGTCACCATTACCTGAGCCAGCTTGGCCGCGATCGTGATCACCGGAGCCCAGTCCGGACTATCCAGATAGTTCTGGTCTGGCGCCATGTCACCGACTTGGTCTTGCACGACGGAGTAGGCCTCGCCCAGTGCTTTCATGAGCGTGACTTCCTCCTCCGTACGCAGGCTCTTGCCCAGCCATGGGGCGGGGTCGTCCGCGTTGCAGAAGTCGTCGAACAGCACGTGGATCACGTAGTCCAGATCTTCGAGCCCCTCCGGCCGCAGCCATACATCGCGCTGCCAAGACGGGCTCGCGAGCGCCAGAACCGCCGGCACAACGTGGAGTCGGAAGACTGGGAACTCAATGCCGTGGTCTGTCACGTCGCGAGCCTAGTGACGTCCTGTATCGCCAGGAAGCCTTACGCGATCGCCATGCGGCCGGCAAGCTCTGCCAAGGGTTCGGGGACTCGGTGTCCGGAGAACTGGAGGAGGTCGCGGACTGCTTCGCGGGCCAGGTGGTGGGAGTGGACTTGTTCGGGGGCCAGGGTTTCGGCACTCGAGGAGTGCGGCTGTGGCCTCGCCGACGTGTCGCCGCTGCGCGTGCGCTCGCGCCACGTCAACCAGGAAACGTGCCTGGCGCTCCGGGGACGGTCCTGAGGGGTCGACGCGCACGGTTACGTCCAGTGCCATTCCTGCGTCGCCAAGGTCGACCGCAGTGCTGACCGCGTGGATCTCGACGTTGGTCGGGGCGAACTCAGTGTCGAAGTCGTTGCGGTCGGCTCCGTTCGTGGCGGCGATGCGCCTCTGCGATGTGGGCACTGCTGTTCTTCTCGCTGCCGGGTGGTGGGGTGGTCCGCCGTACCGACTTCAACACCCGAGCCTGGAAGCCTGCACTCGCCGCCGCCGGGCTGATCCCCATCCCTGTGGACGGCGGCCGGTACGGCTACCGCGGCCACACCTACGCGGGGGTTCACGCTTCGCGTCTACACGCACTTAATGCCGAGCAGGGAGGGACGAACACGTCGGGCCGTCGACAACCTCTATGAAACCTCGGACGCCGCGCTGGACGGCCCACAGACGGCCCGGAGCGAATGAGACGACTCCGGGCCGACAGCATCGCGCTGCCGGCCCGGATCGCATCGTCCTCGGGGAACCCCGCTGACCTGCGGTTACAGGTTCGGGAGGTTCTTGCGGAGCTCGAACGCCGTGACCTCGCTCCGGTACTCCTCCCACTCCTGCTTCTTGTTGCGCAGGAAGAAGTCGAAGACGTGCTCCCCGAGCGTCTCGGCGACCAGTTCGCTGCGCTCCATGAGGGAGATGGCCTCACCGAGGTTCTGCGGGAGGGGCTGGATGCCGAGGGCGCGGCGCTCGCCGTCGGAGAGGGCCCACACGTCGTCGTCGGCGCCGGGCGGGAGTTCGTAGCCCTCCTCGATGCCCTTGAGGCCGGCGGCCAGGAGGACGGCGTAGGTGAGGTACGGGTTGGCGCCGGAGTCGATGGAGCGGACCTCGACCCGGGTGGAGCCGGTCTTGCCGGGCTTGTACATCGGGACGCGGATGAGCGCGGACCGGTTGTTGTGGCCCCAGCAGATGTACGACGGGGCCTCGCCGCCGGCGCCCGCGGTGCGGTTGGCGCCACCCCAGATGCGCTTGTACGAGTTGACCCACTGGTTGGTCACCGCGGAGATCTCGTCGGCGTGCCGCAGCAGGCCCGCGATGAAGGAGCGGCCGACCTTCGACAGCTGGTACTCGGCGCCGGACTCGTGGAAGGCGTTGCGGTCGCCCTCGAAGAGCGACAGGTGCGTGTGCATGCCGGAGCCGGGGTGCTGGCTGAAGGGCTTGGGCATGAACGTGGCGTTCACGCCCTGCTCCAGCGCGACCTGCTTCATGACCAGGCGGAAGGTCATGATGTTGTCGGCGGTGGACAGCGCGTCGGCGTAGCGCAGGTCGATCTCCTGCTGGCCGGGGGCGCCCTCGTGGTGGGAGAACTCCACCGAGATGCCCATCGACTCCAGCATCGTGATGGCCTGGCGGCGGAAGTCCTGGCCCACGTTCTGCGGGGTGTGGTCGAAGTAGCCCGAGTTGTCGGCGGGCACCGGCACGCTGCCGTCCAGCGGCAGGTTCTTCAGCAGGAAGAACTCGATCTCGGGGTGCGTGTAGAAGGTGAACCCGAGGTCGGAGGCCTTGGCCAGGGACCGCTTGAGGACGAAGCGGGGGTCGGCGTACGACGGGGAGCCGTCCGGCATGAGGATGTCGCAGAACATCCGGGCGGTGCCGGGGGCCTCGGCGCGCCACGGGAGGATCTGGAAGGTGCCGGGGTCGGGCTTGGCGATCATGTCCGACTCGTACACCCGCGCGAAGCCCTCGATCGCGGACCCGTCGAAGCCGATGCCCTCGTCGAAGGCCTGCTCCAGTTCGGCAGGCGCCACGGCGACCGACTTGAGGTAGCCCAGCACGTCGGTGAACCACAGCCGCACGAATCGGATGTCGCGCTCTTCGAGGGTACGGAGCACGAACTCCTGCTGCTTATCCATAGCTATCCAACCTCACAGGTCATGGGGGCCTGTTGTCCGTGCCGGCTCGAGCGAGGGCCAGACCAGTATCACGTCACGGGGTTACCGGTCTGTTTCGGCGGCGGCCGGGACCGCCGGACACCCCTCGCCACCATTGTGATGCACCCTTGCGATCTTGACACAGGGGGCCGACCCCGGAAAGGCCCGTCCGCCATGGCTTCCCGGGCCGAGTGCGCGACCCCACAGGCGTCGCCCACGACATCGCGTCGGTTTGACGATTACACTGGGCGGCGTGCCTCAACTTCGCCTCGCCCTGAATCAGATCGACTCCACCGTCGGCGACCTCGCCGGGAACGCGGAGTCGGTCGTGCGCTGGACCCGGCACGCGGCCGAACAGGGAGCCCACCTCGTGGCCTTCCCGGAGATGGCGCTGACCGGGTACCCCGTGGAGGACCTCGCCCTGCGCTCCTCCTTCGTCGAAGCCAGCCGTGCCGCCCTGGAGGCCCTCGCCGAGCGCCTGGCGGCCGAGGGCTTCGGAGAGCTGCCGGTGGTCGTCGGCTACCTCGACCGCAGCGAGAAGGCCCAGCCCCGCTACGGCCAGCCGGCCGGCTCACCGCGCAACGCCGCCGCCGTGCTGCACGGCGGGAAGGTCGTGCTGAAGTTCGCCAAGCACCACCTGCCGAACTACGGCGTCTTCGACGAGTTCCGCTACTTCGTGCCCGGCGACACCCTCCCGGTGATCCGGGTGCACGGGGTCGACGTCGCCCTCGCCATCTGCGAGGACCTGTGGCAGGACGGCGGCCGGGTGCCCGCCACCCGCACCGCCGGCGCCGGTCTGCTGCTCTCCGTCAACGCCTCCCCCTACGAGGTCGCCAAGGACGACACCCGCCTGGACCTGGTGCGCAAGCGCGCCCAGGAGGCCGGCTGCACCCTCGCCTACCTCGCCATGATCGGCGGGCAGGACGAGCTCGTCTTCGACGGCGACTCGATCGTCGTCTCCGAGGACGGTGCGGTGATCGCACGCGCCCCGCAGTTCGAGGAGGGCTGCGTCCTGGTCGACCTCGACCTGCCCGCCGCGGACGCCACCAAGGTGCCGGGCGGCATCGCCGACGACGGCCTGGAGATCGAGCACGTCACCCTCTCCGCCGAGCCGCTCCCCGCGTACGAGCCCGAGGTGCACGGCGGCGAGGCGCCGCGGCTGGGCGACGACGAGGAGGTCTACACCGCGCTGGTCGTCGGCCTGCGGGCGTACGTCGCCAAGAACGGCTTCCGCTCCGTGCTGATCGGCCTCTCCGGCGGCATCGACTCGGCCCTGGTCGCGGCCATCGCCTGCGACGCGGTCGGGGCGGCCAACGTCTACGGCGTCTCCATGCCGTCGCGGTACTCCTCCGACCACTCCAAGGACGACGCCGCCGAACTGGCCCGGAGGACCGGGCTCAACTTCCGCACCGTGCCGATCGCCCCGATGTTCGACGCCTACATGGGCTCCCTGGGGCTGACCGGACTGGCGGAGGAGAACCTGCAGTCCCGGCTGCGCGGCACGATGCTCATGGCCATCTCCAACCAGGAGGGGCACATCGTCCTCGCCCCGGGCAACAAGAGCGAGCTCGCGGTCGGCTACTCCACGCTGTACGGCGACTCGGTCGGCGCGTACGGGCCCATCAAGGACGTCTACAAGACGACCGTCTTCCGCCTCGCGCAGTGGCGCAACCAGGCCGCGGCGGAGCGGGGCCAGACCCCGCCCATCCCCGAGAACTCCATCTCCAAGCCGCCCAGCGCGGAGCTGCGGCCGGGCCAGGTCGACACGGACTCCCTGCCGGACTACGACGTCCTGGACCGGGTGCTGGCGATGTACGTCGACCAGGACAAGGGGCGCGACGCGATCGTCGCCGCCGGGTTCGACGGGGAGCTCGTGGCGAAGGTGCTGCGGATGGTGGACACGGCGGAGTACAAGCGGAGGCAGTATCCGCCGGGGACGAAGATCTCCGCGAAGGGGTTCGGGAAGGATCGCAGGCTCCCCATCACGAACCGCTGGCGCGAGCACGCATAGCGAGTGCCCGGGGTTGTGGTTGCGGCCCGTCGTTGTGTGCGGGTTGTTTGCGCCTGCGGCGGGCATCCCCCACCACCCGCCCGATTGCCCGGCGCGGTCAGTGCGGGCCTCGCACCGTGTGCCTGGGTCGGGGCCGCGCCGGCGCACGTCCTCAACGCTCGCGGTTTACCCCCACATCATTCCGCGCCGGGTTCGCCGCTCGTC
>NZ_JARAVK010000217.1:0-15620 GCF_033792765.1 Streptomyces sp. PA03-6a
CCAGCGGGGTCACGTACGCGCCCTCGTCGGTCGGCGCGGCCGCCCCCTCGGCGACCGCGCCGACCGACGAGGGCGCGTACGTGACCCCGCTGGTGCGCAAGCTCGCCGCCGAGAACGGCGTGGACCTCGCCTCGGTCAAGGGCACCGGTGTCGGTGGCCGCATCCGCAAGCAGGACGTCCTGGCCGCCGCCGAGGCCGCCAAGGCCGCCGCTGCCGCGCCGACCGCCCCGGCCCCGGCCGCGGGCGTCACGGTGCCGGCCGCCGCCGCCGCGCTGCGCGGGCAGACCGTCAAGATGACCCGCATCCGCAAGGTCATCGCCGAGAACATGATGAAGGCCCTGCACAGCCAGGCGCAGCTGTCGACCGTGGTCGAGGTGGACGTCACCAAGATCATGAAGCTGCGGGCCCGGGCCAAGGAGTCCTTCCTGGCCCGCGAGGGCGTCAAGCTCTCGCCGATGCCGTTCTTCGTGAAGGCCGCCGCCGAGGCGCTGAAGGCCCACCCGGTCATCAACGCCAAGATCAACGACGACGGCACCGTCACCTACCACGACGCCGAGAACGTCGGCATCGCGGTGGACTCGGAGCAGGGCCTGATGGTCCCGGTCATCAAGGGCGCCGGCGACCTGAGCCTGGCCGGCATCGCCAAGAAGACCGCCGAGCTGGCCGGCAAGGTCCGCAACAAGAAGATCAGCCCGGACGACCTGTCCGGCGGCACGTTCACGATCAGCAACACCGGCTCGCGCGGTGCGCTGTTCGACACGATCATCGTGAACTACCCGCAGGTCGCCGAGCTCGGCATCGGTGCCACCGTGCGCCGCCCGATCGTGATCAACCACCCGGACCTGGGTGAGACCATCGCGATCCGCGACGTGGCGTACCTGACCCTGTCGTACGACCACCAGCTGGTCGACGGCGCGGACGCCGCCCGCTACCTGAACGACGTCAAGGCCCGTCTCGAGGCCGGCGAGTTCGAGGGCGACCTCGGTCTGTAACCGACCGGAGTCCTCACGGGACCGTACGACGGCCGAGGCCCCAGCCCCCTCCGGGCTGGGGCCTCGGCCGTTCTCCGGGGACTCCCCCGCCCGTTGAACGGTCCGGGCCCGGCGTACGTACGGAAGGGGGCAGGGCCCGGGGAGCCGGATGCCGGCGAACGCGCCCTGCAGCGACGGCGGATCGGCGAGGCCGACCACCGCCGGGCGGTGACCGCGTGTCACCGTCCCCTGCTCCCGCCGGGGCGCCACCGTCCCCACCGGCCCGGCCGCCCTGGCGGGTTGCACGCTGCGGTGACCTTCCCCCCGCGCTGACGCGCACGCAGCGGGCTCCGGCGGGGCCGGTCCGGACCTCCCGGACCGGCCACGTCCCGGTGCCCACGGCGACCGCATAGCCTCGGGGCATGCGTGCGGCACGACTGATCCACCTCGTCCTCCTGCTCCAGTCCCGCGAGTCGATGACGGCCACCGAACTCGCCAAGGCCCTGGAGGTGTCCGAGCGCACCGTCGGCCGGGACGTGCTGGCCCTGTCGGAGGCGGGGGTGCCGGTCTACGCCGAGCGGGGACGCGCCGGCGGCTACCGGCTGGTCGACGGCTACCGCACCCGGCTGACCGGGCTGGCCCGCGCGGAGGCCGAGGCGCTCTTCCTGTCCGGGGTGCCCGCCGCGCTGCGGGCGATGGGCCTGCACGACGCGGGTTCCTCGGCCCGCCTGAAGGTCTCGGCCGCCCTGCTGCCCGAACTGCGGGACGCCCCGCGCTCGGCGGCCCAGCGCTTCCACCTGGACGCGCCGGGCTGGTGGCAGGAACCGCAGACGCCGCGGCTGCTGCCGGTGCTCGCCGAGGCGGTGTGGGGGGACCGGCGGCTGCGGGCCCGATACCGGCGCGGGGAGGCGGAGATGGAGGCGGAGCGCGCGCTGGATCCGTACGGCCTCGTGCTCAAGGGGGGCGTCTGGTACGCGGTGGCGCGTTGCGGCGCGGACGTCCGGGTCTACCGGGTGGACCGGTTCACCGCGGCGGAGGCGACGGAGGATCGTTTCAGCAGGGACCCGGACTTCGACCTCCCCGCGTTCTGGGACGCCCGGGCCGCCGAGTTCGCCCGCTCGGTGCTCCGGGACGAGGTCGTCCTGCGCCTGACGCCCGACGGTGCCCGCCGCCTGCCGTACGCCGCCGACCGCACCGCGGCCCGTGAGGCCCTCGCGGCCGCCGCGCCGCCGGACGCACGGGGGCGGGTCACCGTCACGCTCCCCGTCGAGAGCCAGGACGTCGCCTACGAACAACTCCTCTCCCTCGGCCCCGACGCCGAGGTGCTCGGCCCGCCGGCCCTGCGCGAGCGGTTGGCCGACGCGGTGCGCGCCATGGCCGCCGTCTACGCCTGAGGGCCGTGCGGTGCGGCCCGCGACACGGGGCCGCGTCTGCCGTGTTCCGCGTGCGTCGGAGGGCCGCAGCCAGGATGCTGGAGCGGTGATGGACGAGACGGAGTTCTGGGAGATCGTCGACAGCACGCGTGAGGCAGCGGGGGGCGACCCGGAGGAGCACGCCGACCTCCTGGTGGAACGGCTGACCCAGCTCGACCCGGAGTCCGTCGTCGACTTCGCGCGGCACTTCGAGAGCCGTTTCAACCGGGCCTACCGCTGGGACGTGTGGGGCGCCGCCGACCTCATGCTGGGCGGCGCCGGCGACGACGCGTTCGACTTCTTCCGGTGCTGGCTCATCGGCCAGGGCCGGCACGTCTTCGAAGGGGCCGTCCACGACCCCGACAGCCTCGCGGAGATGACCGACTCCTTCGACCCCGAGGTCGACGGCGACGCGGAGGACCTCGGCTACGCGGCGGACGAGGCGTACGAGCAGCTCACCGGGGTCCGGCTGCCGGACCTGGACCTGCCGCCGCAGCCCGCCGAGCCGGAGGGCGTCTACATCGACTTCGAGAACACGGCCGCGGTGGCGGACCGATTCCCCCGGCTCTGGGAGCGCTTCGGCTGAGCCGGACCGTGCCGGCCGCGCGCCCGGCGTTCCGCGCCGCCGGGCCGTACCGGGTGACCCGTCAGACCCGGCGCCCCATGCACACGTCGTCCACGTAGACGCCGTCCAGCAGGAACTCCCCCCGCAGGACGCCCTCCACGGTGAACCCGGCCGCCTCGTACAGCCGCCGGGCCGGGGTGTTGTGGCCCAGCACCCGCAGCGTGACGCGCACCGCGCCCTGCCGGCGGGCCTCCGCCACGGCCGCCAGGACGAGTTCCAGCCCCACCCCGCGCCCCCGCGCCCAGGTGTCGACCGCCAGGCCCTGGATCTGGCGCACGTGGGCGTTGGACGCCAGCGGCGTCGGCGGCACCACCCCGACGAAGCCGGCGACGCGGCCGTCGGCCTCCGCCACCAGGAACGCGTCCGGGCCCCAGCGCTCGCTGAAGAAGTCCTCGTTCTCCTCCCGGGGCGGCCGCACCGCGTGCAGGGTCGACCAGGTCGCCCGCTCCAGACGGACGAGCGCGGGGTCGTCGGAGAGCAGGGCCGGGCGCACGCGGAGGTCGGACATGCGGGTCACCCTCCCACACCACGGGGGCCGTTCCGCGCGACGATGTCCCCATGCGCATCGCCATCACCGGCTCGTCCGGTCTCATCGGCTCCGCCCTGGTCCGCTCCCTGCGCTCCGACCGGCACGAGGTCGTACGCCTCGTCAGGCGCGAGCCGTCCGGGCCGGACGAGGTGCGCTGGGACCCACGGGAAGGCACGATCGACACCGCGGGGCTCGCGGGCGTGGAGGCCGTCGTCCACCTCGCCGGCGCCGGGGTCGGCGACCACCGCTGGACGGACGACTACAAGCGGACCATCCGCGAAAGCCGCGTGCGGGGCACCGACACCCTCGCGCGGGCCCTCGCCTCCCTGGACACCCCGCCGCGGGTGCTCGTCAGCGGCTCCGGCATCACCGCGTACGGCGACACCGGCGACCGCCGGGTCGACGAGGGCGCCCCGCTGGGCACCGGTTTCCTCCCCTCCGTCTGCCGCGACTGGGAGGCCGCCGCCGGCCCGGCCCGCGACGCCGGCATCCGCACCGCGTTCGCCCGCACCGGTCTGGTCGTCTCCGGCAGGGGCGGGGCGTGGGGCCGGCTCTTCCCGCTCTTCAAGGCGGGCCTGGGCGGCCGGCTCGGCGACGGCCGCCAGTACTGGAGCTTCATCTCCCTGCACGACCAGATCGCGGCGCTGCGCCACATCGTCGACACCGCGTCCGTCTCCGGGCCGGTCAACCTGTGCGCGCCCGAAGCGCTGACCAACGCCGAGGTGACCCGGGCGATGGGACGGGTGCTGGGCCGGCCCACGGCGTTCGCGGTCCCCGGACCCGTACTGCGCACGGTCGTCGGGGAGTTCGCCACCGAGATCCTCGGCAGCACCCGCGCGGTGCCGCGGGTGCTGCTCGACTCCGGGTTCACCCACACCCACCCCGGGATCGACGAGGCGATCCGCGCCGCGCTGGCCGAAGAAAGGCACTGAATGCCACCCACAGCCGTTTTCCGGCATCAGTTGGCGCGCGAGTGGGCATGACGGTTCCAGCGCCAGCTGACGCGAGCGGGGAAACGTGCCGACCTCGGGGAGGGGCAACGTGCTCTCTACAGCACGCTCTACGGGTTCACCTACGGACGTGTGCGTGATCGGAGCCGGCCTCGCCGGGCTCTCCGCGGCACATCACCTCACCGGTGCGGGGCTCACCGTCACCGTGCTGGAGGCCGAGGACCGGATCGGTGGCCGCATGGCGACCGAGAAGGTCGACGGCTTCCTCCTCGACCGGGGTCCACAACTGCTCAGCACCTCCTACCCGGAGCTGCGCCGCACCGCGGTCCTGCGGGGCCTGCAGCTGCGGCCGCTCTCCCCCGGCGTCCTGGTAAGGGCCGCCGGCCGCGGCTACCGCGTCGGCGACCCGCGCGGCGCACTCGCCGCCGCGCGGGCGCCCATCGGCTCGCCCCTGGACAAGGCGCGGCTGCGGGCGGCCCTCAACCGCCTGGCCGACGCCCCCGTCGAGCGCCTCCTGGACCGCCCGGAGACCACGGCCGCCGCCGCCCTCGCCTCGCGCGGCTTCGCGCCCCGCACCGTCGACGGGTACCTGCGGCCGCTGCTGTCCGCGCTGCTCTGCGACCCGGACCTCTCGACGTCCAGCCGGGTCGCCGACCTGGTCCTGCGCGGCTTCGCCCTCGGCCGTACGTGCCTGCCGGCGGGCGGCGCCGTGACGGTGCCGCAGGCCCTGGCGGCCGCGCTGCCGCCCGGGACGGTCCGCACCGGGGTGCGGGCGGTCGCCGCGGCCACCAACGGCGTCCGCACCGCGGGCGGGGACGAGATCCCGTGCCGGGCCGTGGTCGTCGCCACCGGGGCCCGCGCGGCGGCCGGACTGCTGCCGGGGCTGCGGGTCCCCGCCTTCCACGGCGTCACCGTCCTGCACCACGCCGCACCCGCGGCACCGTTGAAGCAGCCCGCGCTCGTCCTCGACGCGGACCGGCGCGGACCGGTCTCCCACACGTTTCCGGCCAGCCTCGTCGACCCCTCCCGCGCCCCCGTGGGCCGCGCGCTGGTCACCTCCGTACTGCTCGGCCGCGCCGCCGCCCCCGCCCCGGACGACATCGCCGTCCGGGCCCACCTCGCGGAGCTCTACGGCACGTCCACGGCGGCGTGGGAGCTGCTCGCCGTCCACCACGACGCCGAGGCGCTCCCCGCGATGACGGCCCCGCACGACCTGCGCCGCCCGGTGCGGATCCTGCAGGGCCTCTACGTCTGCGGCGACCACCGGGACACCAGCACCGTCCAGGGCGCCCTGCTCTCCGGCCGCCGCGCGGCCCAGCGCCTCCTCCGCGACGTCGGCCTCCCCCCGGCACCCCCCGCAGAACCCCTGGCCGCCTGACCGCCACCCGGGGGAGGGCGTGGGTCGGCCCGCGCGGTCGGATGGGACGCGCTGCGCGGCCTCAACCGGGCGCCGAACGGGCGACATGCCCCGCGCCGCCCGAAGCCGGTCCGACGTGCGCGGCCTGCCCTGGCGCCGGCCTGTCAGGGTCGCGGGCACGCCGCCGGTCGTGGACGCGCGGACGGGGCGGAGTCGCGGTGGAGCGCCGAGGTGGCAGAGCGGCGGCCATGCACCGGCGCGGTCCCCCTCGCCACCGTCGCGTACCTGCCGGATCGGCGGCCCGGCACCCCCGGGGCTCCCTCTCCACGCGAGACACCCGGCGCGGCGCAGTGGCGCCCGCCGGCCCCCGGCTCTCCGGCCCCATGGGCGCGCCGCCCTCCGGTCGCGGCGCCGTCCGGTGCACCCGGCAGCCTGGGCCGGGGCACCTGAGGCCAGCGGGCTCCCCCGCTGGTCCACGGACCGCACCGGGCCGGCACAGGACCCCCTGCGACCGCCGGAACCCGTACCCCACGCGCCGGCGCGGCACCACGGCGGAACCCCGCGAACCGCGCCGGGGCGGGAACCCGTCAGGGCCGGACCTCGGCGGCGGCATCCTCCCCGCGCCGCCGACCGGTGTCACCCTGCCGGGACGCCCAGCGCGGCGGCGCGGTCGTGGAAGGCGCGGACGGGGGCGGCGTCGCGGTGGGTTTCGAGGCGGCGGCTGAAGTCGCGGACGTACTCGACGGCGCGGAGCGAGCGCATCTCGACCGCGGCCTGCATGGCCTCCGCGCCGAGGGCGCAGGCGGCGTCGACCTCGCCGAGGCCGAGGCGCGCGGCGGCCAGCACCGTGCGGCAGAAGACGCGGCTGCGTGCGTACGCGTGGCCGCGCAGTTGCAGCGAGCGTTCGGCGTGCTGCGAGGCCGCGCGGTACTGGCCGAGGTCGCGGTGGCAGTGGCCGAACTCGTCCGCGAGCTGGGCCTCGTCGAAGAAGCGCGCCCAGGACGGGACGTCGTCGCCGTTCCTGACCGCCTCCAGGGCGCGTTCGGCCCGCACCAGTGCCGCCGTGCAGGCGCGGACCTCGCCGAGCAGCCCGTGGCCGCGTGCCTCGGCGGCGTGGAAGAGCGCCTGCACGACCGGCGGGGCACCGCCGGCGGCGCCCTGCTGGGCGACCCGCGCCAGCTGGACGGCCTCGCGGCCGTGCCCGAGGTAGACCGCCTGGCGGCTCATCGTGACGAGGACGTACCCCCCGTAGACCCGGTCCCCGGCGGCCTGTGCGAGCCGCAGCGCCTGCACGAAGTACCGCTGGGCGAGCCCGTGTGCGCCGATGTCGTACGAGGTCCACCCCGCGAGCCGGGTGAGGTCGGCGACCGCCGCGAACAGGCGGCGCCCCATGGTCTCCCCGTAGGTGCCGCGCAGCATGGGTTCGGCCTCGTGCTCCAGGTAGCGGACGAGGGCCTGCCGCGCGTGGCCGCCGCCGTAGGCGTTGTCGAGGGTGCGGAAGAGCTCGCCGACGGAGCGCAGGGCGGCGATGTCCCCCACGCCGACCCGCTGACCGGTGCCCCCGAAGACCGCGGGCGCGGCGACCGCGACCGGTGCGGGCGCCCCGCGCGACCCGCCCCCCGCGCGCTGCGCCGGCAGCCGCGCCGCCCCCGGACCGCCGCCGTGGCCGGGACCGGCGGGGCCGGTGCCCGGCTCGGGGCCGCGCCCCACCCGGTCGTCCGCCCGGCCGATCAGCCAGTCACGGCTGGGGACCACCAGTCCCGCGGGGGTGAACGCGATCTTGCGGAGGTCGGCCTGGTTCCCGGTGTCCTTCCGCCACAGCCCGGAGATGATCTCCACGGCCTCCTCCGGGGAGGAGGCGTACTCCAGTCCCGCGTAGACCGGGGCGACGGCGTCGAGGCCGAGGTCGTGGGCGGACAGCCGCCGGCCGAGCCGCCGGGTGAAGACCTCGGCGATGAGTGCGGGCGTCGTGCCCCGGGGCTGCTGGCCGCGCAGCCACCGGGTGACGGAGGTCTTGTCGTACCGCAGATCCAGACCGTGCTCGATGCCGAGCTGGTCCACCCGACGGGCGAGCCCGGCGTTGGAGAACCCGGCTTCGGCGATCAGGGCGGCCAGTTGACGGTTCGGGGGGCGCTGCGAGGAACGGTCGGACATCAGTGGTGCGGTCCCCTGCCTTCCGGGCGTGCGGGCGTGCGGAGTTGCGGGTGTCCGGCTGCGCGGGTGCGCGGCGCCGCGGGCGTCCGGAGCGGTGTTCACCGCCCGCGGCCCTCGGAGCCATCCGCAGAACGGCGCGAATGTAACGTTCTGTATCGACTCACTCACCACCCGAGCGCCTCGCATTCGCTGTATCGGGTGAATCTGCACCCACATATCGGCAGAACGCTTCCTTTGCCCTTCGTCGGGTGCTAAGCCCCCGGCCCCGTGCAGGACACCACCTCACCGGACGTACAGTTGCGGGGGCGCTCCTGACTCGTGGAGGGGCGCCGCAAAGGACCACAAAGGGAGCGGCCGTGAGTGACCTGCGCTTCGTCCACCTGGGCTTCGGCGAGGACGCGGTGGAGTACCTGGAGGCGTGGGAGGAGCAGCGTCGCGTGCACGCCGCACGCTTCGCCGACGAGATCCCCGACACGTGCCTGCTGCTGGAGCACCCGCCGGTCTACACCGCGGGCCGCCGCACCGAGGACAGCGAGCGTCCGCTGGACGGCACCCCCGTGGTGGACGTCGACCGCGGCGGCAAGATCACCTGGCACGGGCCGGGCCAGCTGGTCGGCTACCCCATCCTGAAGCTGCCGCGCCCGGTGGACGTGGTCGCGCACGTGCGCCGCCTGGAGGAGGCGCTGATCAACGCGTGCGCCGAGTTCGGCCTGGAGACCACCCGGGTGGAGGGCCGCAGCGGCGTGTGGGTGCTGGGCGACCCGATCGAGGACCGGCCGCCGGTGATCCCGGGGCTGACCCTGGACTTCGACCCCCGGCTGCAGGACGACGAGTTCGACCCCCGCCTCTCGGGCCCCGAGTACGCCCCGTCCAACGCCGGCCAGCGCCGAGAGGACCGCAAGCTCGCCGCCATCGGCATCCGCGTCGCGAAGGGCGTGACGATGCACGGCTTCGCGATCAACTGCAACCCCGACAACACCTGGTTCGACCGGATCGTGCCGTGCGGCATCCGGGACGCCGGGGTGGCCTCGCTCAGCAACGAGCTCGGCCGCGAGGTCACGGTCGCCGAGGTCCTCCCGGTGGTCGAGAAGCACCTGCGGCTGGTCCTGGAGTCGGCCGAGCCGCTCCCCCGGGCCGTCCAGGAATCCACAGGCGTACGCTGATGTTCACCAAGGAAATGAAGCCGCGAGAGGGAGTCGGACGTGTCCGCTGTCGCACCTGAAGGCCGCAAGATGCTGCGTCTGGAGGTCCGCAACAGCCAGACCCCCATCGAGCGCAAGCCCGAGTGGATCAAGACCCGGGCCAAGATGGGTCCCGCGTACACCGAGCTGCACGGCCTGGTGAAGCGCGAAGGTCTGCACACGGTGTGCCAGGAGGCGGGCTGCCCCAACATCTTCGAGTGCTGGGAGGACCGCGAGGCCACCTTCCTCATCGGCGGCGACCAGTGCACCCGGCGCTGCGACTTCTGCCAGATCGACACCGGCAAGCCGCAGGCCCTCGACCGCGACGAGCCGCGCCGCGTCGGCGAGTCCGTCGTCACCATGGACCTGAACTACGCCACCATCACCGGCGTCGCCCGCGACGACCTGGAGGACGGCGGCGCCTGGCTGTACGCCGAGACCGTGCGGCAGATCCACGCCATGACCGCCGAGCGGGCCGACGGCCGCACCAAGGTCGAGCTGCTGATCCCCGACTTCAACGCGGTGCCCGAGCAGCTCGCCGAGGTCTTCGGCGCCCGCCCCGAGGTGCTGGCCCACAACGTGGAGACCGTGCCGCGGATCTTCAAGCGCATCCGCCCCGGCTTCCGCTACGAGCGGTCGCTGGAGGTCATCACCAAGGCGCGCGAGGCGGGCCTGGTGACCAAGTCCAACCTCATCCTCGGCATGGGCGAGGAGCGCGCCGAGGTCAGCCAGGCGCTGCAGGATCTGCACGACGCGGGCTGCGAGCTGATCACCATCACCCAGTACCTGCGCCCGAGCCTGCGGCACCACCCGGTGGAGCGCTGGGTGAAGCCCCACGAGTTCGTGGAGCTGAAGGAGGAGGCCGAGGAGATCGGCTTCGCCGGTGTCATGTCGGGCCCGCTCGTGCGTTCCTCGTACCGGGCCGGCCGGCTCTTCCAGCAGGCCGTCGAGCGCCGCGGCGAGCGCGGCGAGGTCGTCGCCGCACAGGCGGTCTGATCACGCTGCGGTGACCTCCGGATCACCGCCGGAACGTGCGGTTCGTCACGTCAGGGGCCCCCGCGGGGGCCCCTGACGCGTCCCTGACGTGCGGTACGTCCGCGGAGAACGGCGCAAAGCCACCGCCGGGGTTTCACGACGGTTTGACCGACCGGTCACGGACTGGTAACACAATGTGGTGACTCTGGATAAGCGGAACATCCACCCGCGTCTGAGCCGTCCTGAGGGGGACACCACCATGCAGGCCGAGGCCGCACACCTCCACCGCCAGAGCACCACCATCCCCGGCGCCGCCGCCGGCGCGCTGCGCGCCGTGGAGTACTTCCTGTTCCGTGGCGCGGAGGAGACGGCCCGCCGCAACGCCTGGTCCGCCGTCCTGGAGGACCGCAAGCGCGCCAAGGACCGCCGCGACGCCCAGCACGTGATGGACGCCCTGGTCTCCTCGCGCGCCCCGCGCGGCGACGTCCTCTAGACCCCCGCAGAGCCTCCGGGCGAAAACCGGACCCCCTCCGGTGGGGCCCGGGACGCGCGGGCCACGTATCCTGTGCGGCATGGCGAGGGAAACATCCGAGAGCAACCCTGGGCGCCTCAAGCAGATCGCCCAGACCTACAAGATGACCAGGCGTGTCGACTCCAAGGTCGGTCTCGTCCTTGCGGCTGTGGGAATCGTCACCTTCGGTGTCATCCTCGCCATCGGCTTCTTGATCGGTCACGAGATCTACGCGGGCATCCTGGGCTTCCTGCTGGCCCTGCTGGCGATGGCGGTCATCTTCGGGCGGCGTGCCGAGAAGGCCGCGTTCGGCCAGCTCGACGGACAGCCCGGCGCCGCGGCGGCGGTGCTGGACAACGTCGGCCGCGGCTGGTCGGTGACGCCCGCGGTGGCGATGACACGTAGCCAGGACGTCGTGCACCGCGCGGTCGGCAAGGCCGGCATCGTCCTGGTCGGCGAGGGCAACCCGAACCGGCTGAAGGGCCTGCTGGCCTCCGAGAAGAAGAAGATGGCGCGCATCGTCGTCGACGTCCCGGTCACCGACTTCGTCGTGGGCAACGACGAGGGCCAGGTGCCGCTGAAGAAGATCCGCACCACCCTGCTGAAGCTCCCGCGGGTCCTGCCCGGCCCCAAGGTCACCGAGGTCAACGACCGGCTGCGGGCACTGGGCGACCTGATGAGCAACATGCCGGTGCCGAAGGGCCCGCTCCCCAAGGGGATGCGGATGCCGAAGGGCCGCTGATCGCATACGAAACGGAACGCGCAGTGCCCCGGACGAATCGATTCGTCCGGGGCACTTCGCGTGGTGTGCGCCGCGGTCACGTCCGCAGCCGCGGTCACATCCGGATCTGGACCGCCTTCACGGCCCGGTCGTGCATGCCGCGGGTGTCGCGGTCCCAGACCACCGCCGGGATGACCAGCAGGAGCAGCAGCGTCCGCAGCGCCGCGGCGCCCATGCCCAGCCGCCCGCCGTCCTGCCGGACCACGCGCAGCCGCAGCAGGCGCTTGCCCGGGGTGGTGCCGATGGTGCCCAGCAGCAGCACGCTCATGAGGCCGAAGACCACCGTGGTCCACGGATTGGCCGCGGCCGCCTCACGGTGCGCGATCAGCCCGTATGCGATCACCGCGCACAGGCCCCAGTCGATGAAGAGGGCAGCGACGCGCCGCCCGACCGGGGCGATCGAGCCGGGGCCCTCCTCCGGCAGCCCGAGGCGCTGCCCGCGGTAGCCGAAGTCGACGCCCATCCGCTCCGCGGCGGCCTTCGGGCCCTCGATCCACGATCCGATGACATCCCTGTTGTCCACGGCTCCACGGTAACCCCCCGCCCCGGGGCGCCCGCGTCCGACCCGGCACCCGTGCGGCGGCTCGGTTAACCTGCAAGAAACAAATGGGTCACGAGAGGGAAATGCCCGATCTCTATGGTCGGCACCAACGTGCGCCACCGCACTGGTCGCACCCATGAGCTGCAATCCGGCCTCCCGGGCCGGGCCAAGGAGGAGTTGGATGTCGTTCCAAAACGCCGACGAGGTGAAGAAGTTCATCTCGGACAACGACGTCAAGTTCGTGGACGTCCGGTTCTGCGACCTGCCCGGTGTGATGCAGCACTTCACGGTCCCGGTCGAGTCCTTCGACCCGGACGAGCAGCTGATGTTCGACGGCTCCTCGATCCGCGGCTTCCAGGCCATCCACGAGTCCGACATGGCGCTGATCGCGGACCTGTCCACGGCCAAGCTGGACCCGTTCCGCAAGGACTCCACGCTCAACGTCAACTTCTTCATCCACGACCCGATCACCGGCGAGCAGTACAGCCGTGACCCGCGGAACGTGGCGAAGAAGGCCGAGGCCTACCTCGCCTCCTCCGGCATCGCCGACACCGCGTACTTCGGCCCCGAGGCCGAGTTCTACGTCTTCGACAGCGCCCGCTTCGAGACCAGCGCGAACCAGTCCTTCTACCACATCGACTCCGAGGCCGGCGCCTGGAACAGCGGTGCGGAGCAGGACAACCGCGGCTACAAGGTCAAGTACAAGGGCGGCTACTTCCCGGTCCCGCCGGTCGACCACTTCGCCGACCTGCGCGCCGAGATCACCCTGGAGCTGATCAAGTCCGGCCTGCAGGTCGAGCGCCAGCACCACGAGGTGGGCACCGCCGGCCAGGCCGAGATCAACTACAAGTTCAACACGCTGCTCGCCGCGGCCGACGACCTGATGCTCTTCAAGTACATCGTGAAGAACGTCGCCTGGCGTGCCGGCAAGACCGCGACCTTCATGCCCAAGCCGATCTTCGGTGACAACGGCTCCGGCATGCACGTCCACCAGTCGCTGTGGACCAACGGCGCCCCGCTGTTCTACGACGAGCAGGGCTACGCGGGCCTGTCCGACACCGCCCGCTACTACATCGGCGGCATCCTCAAGCACGCCCCGGCGCTGCTGGCCTTCACCAACCCCACGGTGAACTCCTACCACCGCCTGGTCCCCGGCTTCGAGGCCCCGGTCAACCTGGTCTACTCGCAGCGCAACCGCTCCGCGGCCATCCGCATCCCGATCACGGGTGCGAACCCCAAGGCCAAGCGCATCGAGTTCCGCGCCCCGGACTCCTCCGGCAACCCGTACCTGGCCTTCTCGGCGCTGCTGCTGGCCGGCCTCGACGGCATCAAGAACAAGATCGAGCCGGCCGAGCCCGTCGACAAGGACCTGTACGAGCTCGCCCCCGAGGAGCACGCGGGCGTCCCTCAGGTCCCGACCTCGCTGTCGGCGGTCCTGGAGTCCCTCGAGGCCGACCACGAGTTCCTCCTCCAGGGCGGGGTCTTCACCTCCGACCTGATCGAGACCTGGATCGACTACAAGCGGACCAACGAGATCGCGCCGATCGCGCTGCGCCCGCACCCGCACGAGTTCGAGCTCTACTTCGACATCTAAGAACGCATCAGGTCACAGCACCTGCATCCCCCTCCGGGGCCGTACCGGGGCCGTCGCCTGCGTCCTTCCTCATCCGGAAGACGCGGTCGACGGCCCCGCGCGTTCGTGCCGCCGGAGCAAGGCCGACGTCTTCGAGGTCCCGAAGCCGCTCCTCCGCCCTACGCGCTACTGTGCGGGCATGGATGGACTGGCCGGCGCGCCGCTCACGGAGGAGGACTACGCGTCCGTACTCGCTGCCGCGAAGACGTTGTCCGGCCGATTTCGAAGCGGCTGGGCGCTCGACGAGGCGCTGGCCACGTGGCGGCTGGTGGTGAAGAGCGTCGAGGCAGGCTTCGACACCCAGTGGATCTGGGAGTACCACAACGAGCTTTCGTGCAGGGATTGGCTGGTTGAGGCTTGGCCCATCCTGTCTGCGAGGGTGCGAGCCGCCCGCCAACCGTTCCTTGACACCTGGGATGATCGATTCATCACTGCCACAGCGCCCATGCAGCACGGCCCTGCGATCTCCGGCAGTCAGGATCGGTGGTGGCACGGCCGCTATCCACGGGTTGTCACCGGCGATCCCCGCCAGGAACTACCCCCGCCATGGTCGCCGACTCCGACGTTCATCGAAGACAACTGACCCTAAGGCGTGCCTCCATGCGCCCAGCAGCCAGGCGGGGCAGGAGTCGACGTGACGGGTAGTGCGCCCTGGCCTCACACCGTGAGTGACGTACCCCGCAGACAACTTGTGGACCCCCTCGCCGGTCCTGATTGCGGCATCTTCCTCGAAGCCGTGCTCCACGCACTGCCCGGGAAGAGCGCGCGTGAGCTGCGCGCCCTCGTGCGGGCCCTCGATGAGAAGATCCTGGCAAGGGCCAAGGTCATCCCGGCTGACAGCCCGGACGCGCCATGGTGGCGGGGTCAGCTCTAGGCCGTGTCGTCAAAGTCCCGCCTGCCCAGCGGCGCCTGGCACGGCACCTCGCTGCGTTGTCGAATCGTCCGAGTAGCCCACTACGAGGACGACTCTCCGCCTTACGATGCACCGCACCAGACGCCGCTGGGCCCGCCCTCCGGGCGGCTGGCGCTCCTTTGACGACACGGCCTAGGGCCGTGGGCGTCTGTCGTGCACATGGTTCGCATCCGGCGGCGACGGCGGACCGCGCGGCCGGTCATGCGAACGGCGACATTCCCTTGCTCTCCAGGTGGGCGAGCACCGCGTCAAGGCAGGCATCTGCCGTGGCCATGTCCGCGCGGAAGAAGGAGTCCTCGCCGAGCGGTCCACCGCTGATGATGACCATCCATGCCCTCCTGTGCTCGACCATGCGCTCGCCGTCGGCCTTGAACACGGTCGTGACTCCGCGCTCGGCCAGCCACGCCATCAGTTCGAACATGTCCATACGCGCCCCTCCGGGAGGATCCTCCCACCCCGGAGCCGGCCGAGGCTTTCGCGGTACCGGGTGCCGAGTGGGGCGCGTACGGGGCTGCGCGGTGGGAGGATCGCCGTGCCGTGCGCCGTGTCGAGGAGGGGTCCGGGATGCCGTCCGCCGAACTGAAGCACACCTTCCGGATAGCCGCGCCGCCGGAGGAGGTCTTCGCGCACCTCGCGGAGCCGTCGCACTACATCGGCCTGTCGCCGCTCCTCGTCGACGTCCGCGACGTGCGCCGCAGCGGCGGGACCGTGCGGTACACGGCCGTGGAGCGGTTCCGCTTCCTCGGCCTGCTGCGGCACGACAACGTCATCGACGTCACGCTCGTCGCCGTCCCGGACCGCCTGCCGCACTCCGCCGAGATCTCCGGCGAGGTGCGCAGCCCCGCGCGGGTCCGCATGGGCTACCGCTTCGCCATCGACCGCGACGGGGCCGGCAGCCTCGTCACCGACACCCTGCACCTGCGCACGCCGCCCGGCCTGCTGCGCTTCGCCGCCTCCCAGGCGGGGGCGGTCCAGCAGGCCAGGGCCCGGGTCCTCGCGGCGCGTCTGGACCGGCCCGCCGGAGGCTAACCGCGGCGGGCCACGCCGCCGTAGAAGCCGATCTCGGCGGAGCGGGGCGGGACCGGGG
>NZ_JARAVK010000218.1:0-15543 GCF_033792765.1 Streptomyces sp. PA03-6a
GTGCGGTGCGGGCACGGTCAGGTCGTCGCCTCGGCCGGGAGGTCCGGGGCGGCGGGGGTGCTGCCGGGCGCGGCCGGGAGGGTGAGCACCATCGTCAGGCCGCCTCCCGGGGTGTCCTCGGGTTGGAGGGTGGCGCCCATGGCGTCGGCGAAGCCGCGGGCCACCGCGAGGCCGAGGCCCACGCCGTTGCCGCGGGGGGCGTCGCCGTACCGCTGGAACGGCTCGAAGATCCGTTCCTTGGCGACGTCGGGGACGCCGGGCCCGCGGTCGACGACGCGCAGGTCGACGTGGCCGCCCAGGGCGCTGGCGGCGACCAGCACCCGGGTGCCGGCGGGGCTGTACTTGACGGCGTTCTCGACGATGTTGGCGACGCTGCGCTCGAGGAGCCCCGGGTCGACGGAGACCATCGGCAGGGTCTCGGGGACGTCCAGGGTGACGCTGCCGTCGGGGACTCCGCGCAGGGCCTTGGGGACGACCTCGTCGAGGTCCACCTCGCGGATCAGCGGGGTGACCGTGCCGGTCTGCAGGCGCGACATGTCCAGGAGGTTGCCGACCAGGTTGTCGAGCCGGTCCGCGCCCTCCTCGATGGCCTCCAGGAGCTCGGCCTCGTCCTCCTCGGACCAGGCGACGTCGTCGGAGCGCAGCGAGCTGACGGCCGCCTTGATGGCGGCGAGCGGGGTGCGCAGGTCGTGCGAGACGGCGGCGAGCAGGGCGGTGCGGATGCGGTTGCCCTCGGCGAGCTTGTGGGCCCTGGCGGCCTCGTCCTCCAGCCGCTGCCGGTCAAGGACGCCGGCGGCCTGGGCCGCGAAGGCGGAGAGCACCCGGCGGTCGGAGGCGGGCAGCACCCGGCCGACCAGGGCCAGCGAGAGGTTGTCGCTGACCGGCACCTCCACGTCCGCGTCCTCGGGGCGCGGGCACTGCCGGCTGCCGACGCCGGCGGCGCAGGTCCACGCGTCGTGCTCGCTGGTCCGCTCCAGCAGCGACACGGCCTCCATGCCGAAGGTCTCCCGGACCCGTTCCAGCAGGGCGTCCAGGGAGTGCTCGCCGCGCAGCACGCTGCCGGCCAGGTACGACAGGATCTCGGCCTCGGACTGGAGTCTGGCGGCCTGGTGGGTGCGGCGCGCCGCCAGGTCCACCACGGAGGCCACCGCGATGCCGACCAGCACGAAGATCACGATGGCGATCAGGTTCTCGGGCTGGGCGATGGTGAAGGTGTGCAGGGGCGGGGCGAAGAAGTAGTTCAGCAGCAGGGAGCCGCCGACCGCCGAGACCAGCGCCGGGTAGAGGCCGCCGACGAGGGCCGCCGCGACCGTCAGGGTCATGAACAGCAGCATGTCGGTGGCGATGCCCAGGGCGGGGTGCAACTGGGTGAGCACCAGGCAGAGCAGCGCGGGGCCGAGCACACCGGTCAGCCAGCCGGCGATCACCCGGGAGCGGCCGAGCTGGGCGCCGCGGGCCACGGGCAGGCCCCGGCCCTTGGCGGCGTGCTCGTGGGTGACGATGTGCACGTCGAGGTCCGGCCCCGACTCGCGGGCCACGGTCGCGCCGACGCCCGGCCCGAAGACGTACTGCCACGCGGGCCGGCGGCTGGTGCCGAGCACGACCTGGGTGGCGTTGACCCCGCGGGCGAAGTCCAGCAGGGCGCCGGGGACGTCGTCGCCGACGACGTGGTGGAAGGAACCTCCGAGGTCCTCGACGAGGGTGCGCTGGACGGCGAGCTCCTTGGGCGAGCCGGCCGTCAGGCCGTCGCTGCGCGCGATGTGGACGGCGAGGATCTCCCCGCCGGAGCCCTTGGCGGCCATCCGGGCGGCGCGCCGGATCAGCGTCCGCCCCTCGGGGCCGCCGGTGAGGCCGACCACGATGCGCTCACGGGCCTGCCAGGTGGCGGAGATCCGGTGGTCGGTGCGGTACTGCCGCAGGTACTCGTCGACCCGGTCGGCCACCCACAGCAGGGCCAGCTCGCGCAGCGCGGTGAGGTTGCCGGGCCGGAAGTAGTTGGACAGGGCCGCATCGACCTTGTCGGAGGCGTAGATGTTGCCGTGCGCCATGCGGCGGCGCAGCGCCTGTGGCGACATGTCGACCAGCTCGATCTGGTCGGCGCGGCGGACCACCTCGTCGGGCACGGTCTCGCGCTGGCGCACCCCGGTGATCGACTCGACGACGTCGCCGAGCGACTCCAGGTGCTGGATGTTCACCGTCGATATGACGTTGATGCCGGCCTGGAGCAGTTCCTCGATGTCCTGCCAGCGCTTCTCGTTGCGGCTGCCCGGGATGTTGGTGTGCGCCATCTCGTCGACGAGGGCGACCTCGGGCCGGCGTGCGAGCACCGCGTCGACGTCCATCTCGGTGAAGACGGTGTCCCGGTACTCGATCTCCTTGCGCCGCACGACCTCCAGGCCGTGCAGCATGACCTCCGTGCGGGCGCGGTTGTGGTGCTCGACGAAGGCCACGACGACGTCGGTGCCGCGCTCCAGCCGCCGGTGGGCCTCGGAGAGCATGGCGTAGGTCTTGCCCACTCCCGGGGCCGCCCCCAGGTATATCCGCAAAGTCCCGCGTGCCATGGCTCCACGTTCCGCTTCGTGGCGTGCCCCTTCCGGGCGCGTCCGACGTTAGGAATCCTATGGTCCCAGCAGCGGACAAATCGGGCGTGGTGTTCCTGCGGGGAGCACGTTGACGCGTCCTTGACGCTCTCCTCGTGCCGCCGCCTGCGGTCAGCGGAACTCCGCGAGCCGCGCCCTCAGGCCGAGGACGACCAGGGCCGCCGCGGCCCCCAGGGCCCCGGCGAGGCCCAGGGGGACGGACAGCGCCCGGTCCGCGCCGTCCGCGGCGGCGCGCTCGTAGGCGGCGGAGTTGATGGCGATGACCTTGCCGAGCGCCTGGTCGAACGCCGCGAAGTCGTGGTTCGACTCCCCGGGTCCGTAGCCGGTGCCGTACGCGACGGCGGCGGGAAGCCGGCCGGCCTCGGCCAGGGCCCGGATCCTGCGGTCGTCGCGCTCGTACGCCTGGTAGCGGAGCAGGGCCCGCTCGGCGGCGGCGCGCTCACCGGGGAAGGTGATGTTGCGGAACTCGTCACCGAGGAAGCCGGTGAAGCGCAGGTCCGCGGGATCCGCGCGGTAGGCGTCGAGGGCCCGGTCGAGGGCGGGGTCGTAGTCGTCGACGGAGGCGACGCCCGGCAGCCGCGCCAGCCTCTGGCTCTTGTCGAGGAAGTCCGCCTCGTGCCCGGCGGCGTGCGCCCGGTCCAGGAGGTAGCGCGACTCGTCGGCGTTGGCGTCGTAGGCGACCGCGCGGGCGCGGGTGAGCGCGAGGACGGAGTCGAAGGCGTCCCTGCGGGCCACCGTCAGGTCGTCCCGCTGGGCGCCGAGGCCCACCGTGCCGGCGGCCGTCGCGGCGAGCGCGATCAGCGTGGCGGCAGCGAGGGCGGGGTTGGCCACGCGCCGGAAGCGGCTCGCGAGGAAGAGCTGCAGCACCACGAGGACGGCGAGCAGGAGGAGGCCGGTGCACACGACGGCCGTGCGCACGGCGCCCGCCCTGTCGTACGCGCGGCCGTAGGCGCGCTCGAAGGAGGCGTCGTTGACCGTCACCAGGGCGTCGGCCTCAGGGAGCAGCCGGGTGCGCATCAGGTCGGACGCGGAGCGGTAGGCGTCGACGGCGCCCCGGTCGGAGCGTTCGCCGAGCAGCAGCGCCCGGGCGGCCCGTTCCTCGTAGCGGCCGAAGTCGCGGATGGCGGCGGCGACCTCCCGCTCGGCGTCGGGGTCGCCCGCTGCGGCCTCCGCGAGGTCGCGGAGGTATCCGGCGGCTTCGGAGCGGCGCTGCCCGTAGATCCGCGCGGCGTCCCCGCCGCCGGGGGTCAGGAGCTGGTTGGCGACCTGGGCGTCCATGTCGCTGAGCGCGAAGTACAGGCCCGCGGCGCTGGTGACCTGGGGCGCGGAGTGCGTGCGGATCGCCGACCAGGAGTCGTCCGCCGACGCACCGCCCGCCAGGAGCACCGCCGCCAGGGCGCCGCACGCCGCGAGGGCCGTCGTCCGCAACAGCCGTAACCGCGCGGGTACGGTGCCGGGACGGCCGCGCAGCCACGCCGTCAACGTGCGACGCGGCCGGCCCGGCCACCCCCCACGGAGGGGAGACCTGCGCGGAACACGGTGCCGTCTCCCTGACCCGGAATCCCCACCGCCGTCCGGATCCGGACCAGGTGGCACCTGCCGCCGCTCCTCAGCGGTAACGGTGTGCGCCATTCCGCAGCCCCCTCCGCACCGCCGAGCGGCCTCCGCCGGCCTCCCCTCCGTGCTTCCACTCTCTCCCCGCCGGCCACGTCCCGGGCCCCGCGTTGTCGGCCCCCTGACGGCGGACCCCCGGCGCTTGACGCCTTCCTGACGCGACCCGCCCCACGGCCCCACGACGGCGGGCGCTCACGGCCGGGCGCGGCGGTGCTTCAGGCGTGAGGCCGGGGACGCCGACCGTCGTGACGGTCGGCGCCGGGTAGCCGGCCGTGGCGGGTCGTGGCGGCCGGGAACCGCCACCACGGGCCGGGCAACCCTCGGCGCAGCGGTGCGTCCCCGCGCGCGCCGAAGCCCACCCGGCGGGCGTGACGCCGGGTGGGTGGGGGGCGGCGGTGGGTCAGCCGGCCAGCTTCTCCAGCGCGATGTTGAGCTCCAGGACGTTGACGGTCGGCTGGCCGAGGATGCCGAACTGCCGTCCGTCCGTGTGCTCCTTGACCAGCCGGGCGACCTCGGTGGTGCTCAGCCCGTTGGCCTTGGCGACGCGCGCGGTCTGGATGTCCGCGTACGCCGGGGAGATGTCCGGGTCGAGGCCGGAGCCGGACGCCTGGACCGCGTCCGCGGGGACCTTGGACTCCGGGACGCCGTTGAAGGCGGCGACCTCCTGCTTGCGCTCCTTCACCAGGTCGGTGAGGGCCTTGCTGGTGACCGCGAGGTTGGACGCGCTGGTGTAGGTCGGGTCGTACGGCCCGGCGCCGGCGCCCGCGTCGGCCGCCGAGGGGCGCGGCTGGAACCACTTGGGGTCCGGGGCGAAGTCCTTGCCCGTGGTGAAGTTCTGGCCGATCAGCGTGGAGCCGACGACCTTGCCGCCCACCTTCACCTCGGAGCCGTTGGCCTGGTCGTGGAAGGCCGCCTGGCCCACCCCCCACACCGCGACGGGGTAGACGACGCCGAGGACGACGGTCAGCACCAGCAGCGCGCGCAGGGCGCTCCAGAGCAGCCGGGCGGAGTTGCGTACGGAAGTGTTCATGGTTCTCTGCACGCCTCGCGTCAGTGGATTCCGGGGATCAGGGAGATGAGCATGTCGATCAGCTTGATGCCGATGAACGGGGCGACCAGGCCGCCGAGTCCGTAGATCCCGAGGTTCCGGCGGAGCATCCGGTCGGCGCTGGTGGGCCGGTAGCGCACGCCGCGCAGGGCGAGCGGCACCAGGGCGATGATGATCAGCGCGTTGAAGATGACCGCGGACAGGATCGCGGACTGCGGCGAGGACAGCTGCATGATGTTGAGCTTGTCCAGGCCCGGGTAGACGATCGCGAACATCGCGGGGATGATCGCGAAGTACTTCGCCACGTCATTGGCGATGGAGAAGGTGGTCAGCGCGCCGCGGGTGATGAGCAGCTGCTTGCCGATCTCCACGATCTCGATCAGCTTGGTGGGGTTGGAGTCCAGGTCCACCATGTTCCCGGCCTCCTTGGCGGCCGAGGTGCCGGTGTTCATGGCCACGCCCACGTCGGCCTGGGCCAGCGCCGGGGCGTCGTTGGTGCCGTCACCGGTCATCGCGACGAGCTTGCCGCCCGCCTGCTCCCGCTTGATCAGCGCCATCTTGTCCTCGGGCGTCGCCTCGGCCAGGAAGTCGTCGACCCCCGCCTCGTCCGCGATCGCCTTGGCCGTCAGCGGGTTGTCACCGGTGATCATCACCGTGCGGATGCCCATCCGCCGCAGCTCGTCGAACCGCTCCCGCATGCCCTCCTTGACCACGTCCTTCAGGTGGATGACGCCCAGCACACGGGCCGCACCGTCCTCCTTGACCGCGACCAGCAACGGGGTGCCGCCGGCGGCGGAGATGGTGTCGACGGTGCGCTGCGCGTCGGGGGCGACGGTGCCGCCGTTCCCGCTGACCCAGGCGGCGATCGCGCCGGCCGCGCCCTTGCGGATCTGGCGGCCGTCGACGTCGACGCCGGACATGCGGGTCTGCGCGGTGAAGGGCACGAACTCGGCGTGCCCGAGCTCGCCCTCGTTTCGCTCGCGCAGGCCGTACTTCTCCTTCGCCAGGACGACGACGGAACGGCCCTCGGGCGTCTCGTCGGCCAGCGAAGACAACTGCGCGGCGTCGGCGAGCCCGGCCTCGTCCGCGCCCGCCACGGGCACGAACTCCGCGGCCTGGCGGTTGCCGAGGGTGATGGTCCCGGTCTTGTCGAGCAGCAGGGTGGAGACGTCGCCGGCGGCCTCGACGGCCCGGCCGGACATGGCGAGCACGTTGCGCTGCACCAGGCGGTCCATGCCGGCGATGCCGATCGCCGACAGCAGGGCGCCGATCGTCGTCGGGATGAGGCAGACCAGCAGCGCGACCAGGACGATCATCGACTGCTCGGCGCCCGCGTAGATCGCGAACGGCTGCAGGGTGACGACCGCGAGCAGGAAGACGATGGTCAGCGAGGCCAGCAGGATGTTCAGCGCGATCTCGTTGGGCGTCTTCTGCCGGGCCGCGCCCTCCACCAGGGCGATCATCCGGTCGATGAAGGTCTCACCGGGCTTGGTCGTGATGCGGACGACGATCCGGTCCGACAGCACCTTGGTGCCGCCCGTGACCGCGCTGCGGTCACCGCCGGACTCCCTGATGACCGGGGCCGACTCACCGGTGATCGCCGACTCGTCGACCGACGCGACGCCCTCCACGACGTCACCGTCACCCGGGATCACGTCGCCCGCCTCGCAGACCACCAGGTCGCCGACGCGCAGTTCCGTCCCCGGCACGCGCTCCTCGGCGCCGTCCGTGAGACGGCGGGCGACGGTGTCGGTCTTGGCCCGGCGCAGCGTGTCGGCCTGGGCCTTGCCGCGGCCCTCGGCGACGGCCTCCGCGAGGTTGGCGAAGATCACCGTGAGCCAGAGCCATGCGGTGATCGCCCAGCCGAACCAGTCGGCCGGGGAGAGCAGCGCCAGCACGGTGGTGAGCACCGAGCCGATCAGGACCACGAACATGACGGGCGACTTGATCATCACCCGGGGGTCGAGCTTGCGCAGGGCGTCCGGGAGGGACCGCAGCAGCTGGGCCGGGTCGAAGAGCCCGCCCGAGACACGGGCGCCGGGCCCCGCGTCCGGGGCGTGCGGTGCCAGTCCTCCCTCGGGCGCGTGTATGGGCGTGTCGGTGGACATGGTTTCCTCTGCGGGGGTGGGGGTGGTCGCGCGGCTCATGACAGGCCTTCCGCGAGCGGGCCGAGGGCGAGCGCCGGGAAGTAGGTCAGTGCGGTGATGATCAGGATCGCGCCGACGAGCAGGCTCGCGAAGAGCGGCTTCTCGGTGCGCAGGGTGCCCGCGGTGGCGGGCACCGGCGTCTGCCGGGCGAGCGAGCCGGCCAGGGCCAGGACGAAGACCATCGGCACGAAGCGCCCGAGGAGCATCGCGAGGCCGAGCGTGGTGTTGTACCACTGCGTGTTGGCGCTCAGGCCGGCGAAGGCGGAGCCGTTGTTGTTGCCGGCGGAGGTGTAGGCGTACAGGACCTCGGAGAAGCCGTGCGGCCCGCTGTTGAGCATGGAGTGCGGCGGGGTCGGCAGGGCCATCGCCAGGGCGGTGAAGACCAGTACGACGGTCGGGGTGACCAGGATGTAGAGGGCGGCGAGCTTGATCTCGCGGGTGCCGATCTTCTTGCCCAGGTACTCCGGGGTGCGGCCGACCATCAGGCCGGCGATGAACACCGCGATGATCGCCATGATCAGGATGCCGTAGAGGCCGGAGCCGGTACCGCCCGGGGCGATCTCGCCCAGCATCATCCCGAGCAGGGTGATGCCTCCGCCGAGGCCGGTGAAGGAGGAGTGGAAGGAGTCCACCGCGCCGGTCGACGTCAAGGTGGTGCTCACCGCGAACAGCGACGAGGCGCCGACGCCGAAGCGCTGTTCCTTGCCCTCCATGGCGGCGCCCGCGATCTGGTTCGCCGAGCCGGGGTGCGCGAACTCGACCCAGGTCATCAGCGTGACGAAGCCGATCCAGATCAGGCCCATCGCGGCGAGGATCGCGTAGCCCTGCCTGATGTTGCCGACCAGCTTCCCGAAGGTGCGGGTCAGCGAGAGCGGGATCACCAGCATCAGGAAGATCTCGAAGAGGTTGGTGAACGCGTCCGGGTTCTCGAAGGGGTGGGCGGAGTTGACGTTGTAGAAGCCGCCGCCGTTGGTGCCGAGCTCCTTGATGGCCTCCTGGGAGGCCACCGCGCCACCGGTCAGCGTCTGGTGGCCGCCGGCGAGGGTGGTGATCTCGTGCCAGCCGGCGAAGTTCTGGATTGCCCCGAAGCCCACCAGCACGATCGCGGCGACGAACGCCACGGGCAGCAGGATGCGGACGGTGCCGCGGACCATGTCGGTCCAGAAGTTGCCGAGCTCGCCGGTGCGGGAGCGCACGAAGCCGCGGACCAGCGCCACGGCCACGGCCATGCCGACCGCCGCCGAGACGAAGTTCTGCACGGCCAGGCCCGCGGTCTGGGCGGCGTGGCCCATGGCGTTCTCACCCATGTACGACTGCCAGTTCGTGTTGGTCACGAACGAGGCCGCGGTGTTGAACGCCTGGTCGGGCGTGATGGCGGCGAAGCCGAGCGACAGCGGGAGGTGGTCCTGGAGCCGCAGGAACAGGTACAGGAACAGCACGCCCACGAAGGAGAAGGCCAGCACCGCCCTGAGGTAGGCGGGCCAGCGCATCTCGGCGTCCGGGTCGGCGCCGAAGCAGCGGTAGATCAGCCGCTCCACCCGCAGGTGGCGGTCGGAGCTGTAGACGGCGGCCATGTAGTCGCCGAAGGGGCGGTACACCAGGGCCAGCGCCACGATGAGGGCGGTGACCTGGAGCACGTCAGCGGTGATGGGGCCCATGTCCGGAACTCAGAACCTCTCGGGTCGGACGAGCGCCAGGATCAGGTAGCCCAGCAGGGCGACGGCGACGACGAGTCCGACGACGTTCTCGGCGCTCACAGCTTCGCCACCCCCTTGGCGATGAGGGCCACCAGCGCGAAGACCGCGATCGTGGTGACCACGAAGGCCAGGTCGGCCATCGTGTGCTCCTAGCTTCGGATCGAACGTTTACCAGGCCAGGAAACCTCCGTCCCCGCCGTACGAGGACCTCGTTGACGGCTTCCATACGGGCCCTCACGGCGCCTTGACGGACCTTTGACGTTCACCCCGATGGCCTGCGAAAACGCCCGTGGGCCGACCTGTTCTCACAGGTCGGCCCACGGGCGTTTTGCGTGGCCGGGGCACTGGGCCCCGGGGTTCAGTGCACCTCGGTGATCTCCGGTCCGCGACGCATCGGGTCGATGCCGTCGGAGAAGCGACCGGCCTCTTCCTGGGCGATGCCCTCGGGCACCATCTGGGCGTCGTTGGGCAGCTTCAGCACGATCGGGTCGCGCGGCGCCATCGGCGACTCGCCGCGGACGACGACCGTGTCGCGGAAGATCTGCTCCAGCAGGCCGGCGGTCTCGGGCTGGACGGCGCCCTGCCCGGAGATGACGCCCCGCAGGAACCAGCGCGGGCCGTCACAGCCGACGAAGCGCACGACCTGGACGCCGTTGGCGCCGTTGGGCAGCTGCACCGGGACCTGGGCGCGCAGCTCCCAGCCCAGCGGACCCTCGACCTCGTCGACGATGCCGCCCTGCTTGGTGATGCCGGACGCGATCTCGTCGCGGACCTCGCCCCAGATGCCCTCCGACTTGGGGGCGGCGAAGCCCTGCAGCTGGACGGCGCTCTCCCGGAGCACCACGGTCGCGGCGACGATGGACTCCCCGGCCACCTCGACGCGCAGCTCCATGCCCTGCACACCGGGCACGAACAGCCCGCCCAGGTCGACCCGGCCCTCGGCCGGGTCCCTGACCTCGCTCACGTCCCACGGGCCGTCCGGCCTGGGGGCGGGCGGAAGGTTGTACCGACGGGACTCCATGGAGTCGTCCGACTCCTCGGCGTCTTCGGCCAGCTCGTCAGGGCCCTCGGCCTCGAGCTCGTCGAGGGCGTCTCCGCGCTCCTTGCGACGACGACGGAACACGTCACTGTCCTTCCCGGTCAGCGATGACCGATGCGTATCCATTGCCGGACGGACCGACCGGCGAGCCATCCACCGCGGCATGACCCCCCGTGGAGCCGAAGCCCCCTGCCGCCCGTTCCGAGCCGGGCAGCTCCGCCACCTCGTGGAAGCGGACCCGCTCGACCTGCTGGACGACCAGTTGGGCGATCCGGTCCCCTGCTGCGAACCGTACGCTCTCGCGCGGGTCCAGGTTGACCACGATCACCTTGATCTCCCCACGGTACCCGGCATCAACCGTTCCCGGGGCATTCACGAGCGCCACTCCGCACCTCGCGGCCAGGCCCGAGCGCGGGTGCACGAAGGCGGCATAACCGTACGGCAACGCGATCGACACCCCCGTGGGCAGCACGGCACGCTCACCGGGGGCCAGTTCGGCTGCCTCGGTGGTGACGAGGTCGGCCCCGGCGTCGCCCGGGTGCCCGTACGAAGGAATCGGGACGTCCTCGTGCAAACGGTGGATGAGGACGTCGACCGGGGGGCGACCGCCGCCGGTCACGGGTTCACCTCGAAGGCGCGCGCGACCTTGACCTGGTCGGGGTCGGACATCGCGGCCCGGATCTCCTCGGGGCGGCCGTTGTCGGTGAAGTGCTCCAGCTTGACCTCGATGAACAGCGCGTCCGCACGGACGGCGACCGGGCCGTCGGGGCCGCCGATGCGGCCGACCGCGGTGGAGTAGATCTTGCGCCCGGCCACTGCGGTGCAGCGGGCCTCCAGGTGGAGGGTGGCACCGACCGGCACGGGCTGCACGAAGTCGGTCTCCAGGCGGCCGGTCACGGCGATGGTCCGCAGCAGCCAGGCCAGCGAGCCGAGCGTCTCGTCGAGAGCCGTGGCCAGCACACCGCCGTGCGCCAGGCCCGGGGCGCCCTGGTGGGCGGGCTGGACCGTGAACTCCGCGGTCACGCTGACGCCCTCACCGGCCGTGGCCTCCAGGTGCAGGCCGTGCGGCTGCGCTCCGCCACAGCCGAAGCAGTGGTCGTAGTGCGCGCCCAGCGGTTCGCCGGGAGCGGGGGCGTCGGGGTGCCGCTCGGGCGCGACGGCGTCGCTCGGCGGTGTCAGGCCCGGGCGGTCCGGGCCGGCGTCGGTCGTAGCTCCACTCACGCGGGAGACCCTACCCTCCTGCGGGATCCATTCCCGCCGCCCGGCCGTTGTCCTTGCGGCCCCGCGGCCCGCCCATCACCGGAGCACCCTCCCTTGGAGCACCACATGACCCCCAGGTCCGTCGTCGTCACAGGAGCCGGGTGCGGGATCGGCCTCGCCACCACCCTGGAACTCGCCCACGCCGGTTTCGAGGTCATCGGGACGGTACGGAGCGAGGAGAAGGGCGAGGCGCTGCGGGAAGCGGTGGAGCGCACCGGCGCGTCGGTGCGCACCGTGCTGCTGGATGTCACGGACGCCACGTCCTCCGTCCGGGCGTTCACCGAGATCGCCACGATGACGGACGGCGGCCCGTGGGCGGTGGTGAACAACGCCGGGATCGCCCAGCCCGGTGCGATCGAGGACGTCGACGACGAGCAGGTCCGGCAGCAACTGGAGACCAACCTGGTGGCACCGGCGCGCATCGCCCGCCTGGTGCTGCCCACGATGCGGGCCCGGCGCGCGGGGCGGATCGTCAACATCTCGTCGATCTCCGGGCGGGTCTCGATGCCGCTGCTCGGCTGGTACTGCGCCAGCAAGCAGGGCCTGGAGGCGGTGACGGACGCGCTGCGGATGGAGGCCGCCCCGTTCGGGGTCAAGGTCGTGCTGGTGGAGCCCGGCTCGTACGGCACGGACATCTGGCAGCGCGGCGCGAGCCGGCTCCCGCAGCGCCGCAACTCCGCCTACCGGCACCAGTACGAGGCCGCGGAGGAGATGATCAAGCGGGAGCTGCCCTCGCCGCGCCCGGTGGCGCGCACGGTCCTCAGGGCGCTCACGGCACCGCGGCCGCTCCCCCGCTACCTGGTGGGCACCGACGCCCGGTCCTCCGCCGTCCTGGACGCCGCCCTGCCGACCGCCGCGACCGACTGGGCCAAGCAGGTCGCCACGGGGCTGCGGCGTCCCCCGCGCGCGGCGCACGCGCTGACGAGGCTGCGGTCCCGGGGCGGGCGCTGAGGACACGGCATGACAAGCTTGGTGTCATGACCGTCATGAGCTATGAGGAGCGGCTGACCGCGCCGCGTTCGTGGTGGGGCCTCGCCGTCGGCGCGGGCGTCTCACTGGCGCTGATCCTGCTGCCCCTGGGGCCCCTGGCGCTGCTCGGCGGGCTGGTGGGCGGTACGGCCGCCGGAGCGGCCCTGGTCAGCGCGTACGGCTCGCCGCGGCTGCGGGTGGTCGCCGGTTCGCTGGTGGCCGGGGACGCGAGGATCCCCGTGACGGCGCTCGGCGAGGCCACGGTGCTGGACCGGGACGAGGCCGTGGCCTGGCGGTCGTACAAGGCCGATCCGCGCGCCTTCATGCTGCTGCGCGCGTACGTGCCGACCGCGCTCAAGGTCGAGGTCACCGACCCGGACGACCCGACGCCCTACCTCTACCTGTCGACCCGCTCGCCCGAGCGCCTCGCCGCGGCCCTGCGGGACGTGCGCGTCTGAGCACATCGGCGCCCCGGCTCGGGGTGCCCGGTGCCGGGTGGCTCAGCCACCGGGCCCGAGCGCGGGCGGGGGCTCCTCCTCTGCGGACAGCAGGCCCCAGGGCACCTGGCGGACGCGCAGGTCCTTGCGGATCTGCTCCGCGAGCTTCTTGGTGTCGCGCCGGTTCATCACGGCACCGACGGCCGCGCCGACCATGAACGGGGTCAGCGTCGGCAGGTTGCGCATGGTGCGCTTCATCAGTTGCTGGCGCAGCTCGCGCTTCATCCTGCCGCCGAGCGCGATGTTCAGCGTGGACGGCTTGGAGAAGTCGATCCCGCGCCGCTCCGTCCACTCGGCGAGGTACATCGCCGACCGCTGACGCAGCGTGCCCGGGGCGCGCAGCCCGTAGACCTCGTGCAGCTCGGCGATGAGCTTGTACTCGACCAGGGCGACGCCGAGGGTCTCCGAGGCCAGCTCCGCCGGCATGGCCGGCGGGGTGGGCAGCATGGCGGCGGCGCCGATGCCGGCGCCGACCGTCGCCGTGCCCATCGTGGCGGCGTTCACCAGCTTGTCGGCCAGCTCCTCGGGCCCGAGCCCGGGGAACTGGCGGCGAAGCGTCTCCAGGTCCCTCACGGGGACCCTCGGGGCCGTCTCGACGAGCCCGTCGACGAAGGTGTTCAGCGCCGCCTTGGCGCGTGCCCGTGCCCGTGCGGCACGGCCGGGGGGACGGAACGGGACGAGCTCGCCCGCCGGCCCCTCCGTTGCGCCCGCGAGCGAGGCCTCATGGCCCCGCTCGTCGTCGCTCGCCACGGTCCGGCTCTCCGTCAGGCCGCGCAGTCGCGGCAGATCGGGTTGCCGTTCTTCTCCGTCGCCAGCTGGCTGCGGTGGTGCACGAGGAAGCAGCTCATGCAGGTGAACTCGTCCGCCTGCCGGGGCAGCACCCGGACCGACAGCTCCTCATTGGAGAGGTCGGCTCCGGGCAGCTCGAGGGACTCGGCCTGGTCGAACTCGTCGACGTCGACCGTCGAGGTCGACTTGTCGTTCCGCCTGGCCTTGAGTTCCTCGATGCTGTCCTCGTTGACGTCATCGTCGGTCTTGCGTGGGGTGTCGTAATCAGTAGCCATGTATCGCTCTCCCCCTCTGGGTGTCTGCGGTGTCTCCAGCGCACGTAACGCACGGGAGGCCGGTCTTGTGCCCGGCCCGAAGCGGAGATTTTGCCTTACATCAAGTGCCGTTACTCAATCGACACCCAAACGCACCCCCGAAGAGGTGATCGCATCCGCTGCCGGTCATGACCGGAAACGGCCCGCTTGTCGCACCTTGCTCGCGCCTCCACGTGTACTTCCCGTGATCATGACCTGCGGAAACATGGATTTTTCCGGTCTTTTCCCGGAGGTCGCAATCACGGAGAGTACCCGCGGCCGGAATCGTATGTGTGATCGCTCACAGCATGCTCCCGAGGCGCGCAGACCGCAAAATTCAGCGCAAAGCGAACACGCCTCCGGGGGTGTCGTGTGACGGGTCACACGGGGACGACAACCCGCATGACCAGGCCACCTCCCTCGCGCGGGACCGCGCTGATCGTGCCGCCGTGGGCCCGGGCGACGGACTTGGCGATGGAGAGCCCGAGACCGACGCCCTTGTCACTGCCCGTGCGCTCGTTGCCCAGCCGGCGGAAGGGTTCGAACAGATTGTCGATCTCGTACGCGGGAACGACGGGCCCGGTGTTGACGACCGTCAGGACCGCGGAGCCCGCCTCGACGCCCGTGGTGACCTCCACCCAGCCCTGGTCCGCGACGTTGTACCGGACGGCGTTCTGCACCAGGTTCAGCGCGATGCGCTCCAGCAGCACCCCGTTGCCCTGGACGACCGCCTCGCCCAGCGCGGCACGCAACTCCACGCCCTTGGCGTCGGCCTCGCTGCGGGTCTGCTCCAGCGCCTGGGTGGCCGCCTCGGCGAGGTCCACCGGCTTGCGGTCGACGATCTCGTTGTCGCTGCGGGCGAGCAGCAGCAGGCCCTCCACCAGCTGCTCGCTGCGCGTGTTGGTGACGAGCAGGTTCTTCCCCAGCTGTGCCATGTCCGGGGAGGCGTTGGGGTCGGCGAGCTGGACCTCCAGCAGCGTGCGGGTGATCGCCAGCGGCGTTCTCAGCTCGTGGGAGGCGTTGGCGACGAAGCGCCGCTGGGCGTCGAAGGACCGCTCCAGGCGCTCCAGCATGTCGTCGAAGGTGTCCGCCAGCTCCTTGAGCTCGTCGTCCGGGCCGGTCAGGTGGATCCGCTGGGTCAGGTCGGAGCTCACCACGCCGCGCGCGGTGCGGGTGATCCGGCCGAGCGGCGCCAGCACCCGGCCGGCCAGCAGGTAGCCGAAGGCGAAGGCGAGCACGGCGAGACCGACGAGCGCGAACAGCGAGCGCTTGAGCAGGACGTTCAGAGCGGTCTCGCGCTGCACGGCCAGGCAGTGGACGTAGGCCTTGTTGAAGGCGTCGGGGTTGGTCGGGCCGGTGGGCAGCTCGGGACACAGCCCGGTGAGCGACAGCCGGCCGGCCTCGACGTGGAACTGCGCCTCGGTGCCCTGGCGGATGGCCTGGGCCGCCAGCAGGTAGATGATCCACAGCAGTATCACCCCGGCGATCAGGAACATGCCGCCGTAGAGCAGGGTGAGCCTTATCCGGATCGTGGGGCGCAGCAGCGGCATGGGGCGGGCGGCCGGCTTCGGGTCCCAGGTGGGCTTGGGG
>NZ_JARAVK010000219.1:0-15532 GCF_033792765.1 Streptomyces sp. PA03-6a
TGGGGGTACCTCACCCCGCTGGAGATCCGACAGCGACACGAGCAAGAACACACCCTCGCAGCGTAAGCAACGAGTGTCCGAGATCACGGGGAAACTTCAACCACCTAGAGCGGGCACTCGTGGCATCGCGCAGGCCGGCCCGTCGTCGAGGCCGCTGGTTGAGTCGCAGGATTGCGCCCCGATGAACCTTCGCTGATGTGCTCTGCCCAGCATCCCTCACAGCGCATGCTTTGCAGGTTTGCCCGGAGGAGGGAGGCCCGCATCCGTGGCCGTTCGAACGGGTTCGCAGAGGTTGCAGACGCAGGTCTAGGCGCGGCATACGGACTGGCGTGAACGGCGCCGTCCGGCCCAGAACGAGACGGAAACTGAGACGGGCCCCACGCTGTGAACCTGCACAAGGGCGCCAGATGCAGGCGCCGTGACAGCAACTACGGATGTAGGCCTGAGCCTTGGCGGCTGCCCTTCGCGCTACCGGTCGGGGACATGTCTGTCGGTGAGGCAAGTCAGCCACTCCGCCCCATCGGGTCCGAGTTTGCTGCAAGGTGGGAGCAGGAAGGATCACTTGGACGTACCCTGGCGGTATAACGATCCTGTGCCTAGGGGGGCTGGTGGAACCGTTCGCCAAGGAAGAGCTTGATGAGAAGTACGGCGACCCGGAGTTTCAGGATAAACTTTTCCGCTTGATTTCTATGAGTGAGATCCTTGGATCGTGCCTCATAGCGAATAATTACAGGCCCCCCAAGGAACTTTGTGATGCAATCCGACTCACTCCTTACGGGGAGGAGAAGGTGCAGCAGTTCATCCGCAAGAAGGTGCCCTACCAGGAGGCGCGACTATGCTGCTTCCTTGAGTTCTCGTGGATTGATCTCCTCGTTGATGTCGAAGCTACAGATGCGTCGAAACTTCAGGAGTTGATCGGGCGCGAGATAAGTAAGAGGGAGGCGAATTACCCCTTCATATATGGGCGTCTTCTGTATGATCGAGCTTTCGACAAACTCCAACTCAAGGATGACGCTGCTGACCTTACGCTGCATCAGACTCTTGAATTTCTAGAGGGTACGCCGCAAGGTGTTTTTCAGGGGCATGACATGGTTACCGGGCCATATGGCCTTCTGACTAGCGAACAGATCCGGTTCTGTGAGCCTGAACGGTCTGCCGCTCTCATGCACTGCAGCGACGTGAACTGTAACAAGATCCATAATGTTGGTTTCTCGACCGGGGTGGATGCGCTTATTAACAAACATCGCTCCGAGATGATGCGTGTCCTGAAAAGGGACAGTGAAACTCCCAGCTCGTGGGCATCGTTCTTGGCTGACATTTTTGAGCGTACGATCAAGTTTGCTCGCGACGACGCCGGAGATGCGCTAGTTTCTCTGCTCGGTGATGCGCTAACGGAATCAGAACTGCGCCGAGTCACGGCTTGGCTACTTGATAATACCGATGGCCGTCTCAGGGTAATTGCCGAGTCTTTGGGGTTGCGCGGGAAGGCGTACGATATCGCTGCATCGCTCGATCGCGCGCATATGATGCAGCTTTGTCTAACTCTCAGCGACAGAGACATCATAAACTCCATCGACACGCTTGTGTTTTCTGGCGATGTACTGGTACCGACTGGGGAGGTGCGCCGATCGCTAATAAACTCTTCATCCTTTGGGAGGTTTCGGATCTCTGCCGAAATCGGGAGTCATGGCGTTCGCCTATCCTCGGGCATCATGCACGTGGCGCCTCTGCGGCTGCGGCACCTGATCGAAAGAATGTATCGCCTAGACAGCGAGGAGGATCGGGGGGAGCTGGAGTGGCAACTCAGGGGTGAGGATGCTGACACTCTAGAGGCGAAGCTGGATAAATATCTGCAGAAGAAATCACCCAGAGTGGTTCTGGAATCTTTGGTGCTCGCCCGGAAGAGTAACGCTGTCACTGCCTGTGAGGTGCTGCGTCTGCGAGATGGTGCGTCTGAAAGCGATGACTTTATCTCCCTGATCTTGTGGAAGTTGGGCTACCCCTCCACTCTTTCCGAGGACCCGCACGAGAAATTCTGGCGACTCCACAGTGAAATGGAGAAGATGGTTCGCAGTGTGCCTGGAAGCTCACTGGGACCCACTTTTGATGAGTTCCGGGGGGCGGCTGCTAATTATTTCGTGGAGTTGGAGTCCATATTGGACGACAGCCTGTGCTTCACGGTTTGGGCTCTGACGAATGACCATTTCGCGAACAAGCGGCCCTTTATTTATCGAGCAGAGGACGAGATGGGGAAGTCCCATCAATGGCTGCAGTCCGCTTCTTCGGTTGGCGACCTAGAGTTCGGTTCTCGCGTAACGCTTTACGGGCTTTGTCGCGGGTTTCAGGTCTTGGCAGCGGAACTTCTGCGCATGTCTGAGGATAGGGATAGTTATAAACGCTCCACTGAGGACGTGCCCAAATGGGTGGCTCAACAAGCGTTGCAAAAGTTCCCGTTTGAGCACACTGTCCCTTACCTTGACCTCACGGACGATGCTCGGAATTCGGTAGCGAGTCGACTGCAGGAGGTATCTCGCGTTCTCGTTTCCAACGAGGTTTATAGCGCACGCAACGACTGGCTTCATAGCCGCAAGACTATCGCGCAGTTCGATAAGGTCAAGTCAAGCCTGGATGCTATACGCTCTGCCGTGCAGAGCATCGAAGATTCGGGGTTCGCGCGGATTCCCTACGCTGGGGCACATGAGTCTATTGACGGATGGGGTCGACAGAGTTACACCATGGCGAGTACGCGTGGTTTTAAGTTCACGATCTTCCGACCGTCGCAATTCGATTGGCTCAAGCTTCCGAGTGTTGAAGGGGGCGGGCATATTATGAATGCTGCCATCTTCTCTGCCCCCAACCATGTCCTTCGCTTCAGGTCGCAGCAGACATCTCCATACACTGATATGTGGTCGGACTATCCAAAACGGAAGCCGCGATCCCAAAGGGCGGTCAAGTCGATGGACAGGATGACTCTAATCGAAGAATAATATCGGGTGGTGGCTGAGACTGATTCCGCCCCGATGCTTGTTCAATCCGCGAGATGGTGCGCCCGCTAGGCCGCCATGCGAGCCGGCCTCGGAGGGGTCACTTGCGGGGACGATTTCGCGTGCGACTGGTGCCGTGCGACCCTGGGCAGCAGGCAATAGAGAGAGGCGAGAGGAGTTGGCGTGCCAGAGGCCAGTCCCCGCGGAACCTATCTGATCATTGCGGAGAGGCTGCGAAGCGGGATTCAGGCGCACGAGGGTGGCGACACCTTGCCCTCAGAGGCCGATCTGATGGACTCGCATGCCGTCTCCCGGAACACGATCCGCCGCGCGCTCAAGGTTCTTGAAGCTGATGGAGTTGTCGAGTCCGCCCCCGGGATCGGGTGGCGTGTGATCCGGGGAAGTGACCGGCGGTCACTCGCGGAGCGCATGACAGACGTGATCCAAGAGGACTCGCTCTCAGTGGGAGACACGTACCCGTCTGAAGCGAAGCTGTGTGAGCGGTTCGGAGCGTCCAGGACCGCTGTGCGTCGTGTTCTTGCCCAGATGGAGGGTAACGGCTTGCTCGCCACCGTGCACGGCAAGGGGCGGACCGTGCTGGCTCTCCCGGCTTCCACAGCCCGGCCGTAGTCTTGGGCGCCATGGGACTGACTGAGTGGGCATACACGCTCTCTGAATCGCTGCTTTCCGATCCGCTTCCGCGCCGGTGGGCACACTCACTCGGGGTTGCCAAGCGCGCTCGCTCCCTGAGCGTCATCCTGGGGGACGACGCGGAGCTGTTGGAGGCGGCGGCCGTGCTCCATGACATCGGCTACTCGCCGGCCATCGCTGCCACGGGCTTCCACCCCTTGGACGGCGCGCGGTTCCTCAGGGATCAGGAGGAGGCGGACGAACGGGTCGTTCGTCTCGTAGCGCATCACTCCTGTGCCTTGCTGGAAGCGGAGGAACGCGGACTTCGCCCAGAACTTGAGGGTGAGTTTGAGCTAGAGCGTGCCGACCTGGTCGACGCCTTGCTGTACTGCGACATGACGACGACGCCGGACGGGACGCAGACGACGCCGTCTGAGCGACTGGACGAGATCGTGCAGCGATACGGCCCTGACACAATCGTCGGGCGGTTCATCCAACGTGCGGCACCCGAGATCCATGCAGCGTCGAAGCGCGTCGGGGATCGGATGGCGGGAGTTTCCGTTGGTGGTCAGCCGATGTAGGGCTCTTGCCGCGCGCTATCGAGGCCGTGCCTGATACGCAGCATCATCGAAGGGTGGATGTCCAGTCCGTCAAGGTCCGCTGGATCAATCCAGCGGACCTCTTTCGACTCGCTACTTGTGCGTAGCGAACCGCCGACCGGGCGGGCTCGGAAGCAGATGGAGAACTGTTGCCGGACCTCGCCGTCGTCGTACGCCAATACATGCTGAGGGTCCGTATAGAGACCCACGATGTTGTCGATCGCAACGTCGATACCGGTCTCTTCCCGGACCTCACGTACAGCCGTGTCCGCGATGCGCTCGCCTATGTCGTGACCACCACCGGGCAGGGCCCAGAGGTCGTTGTCCGTCTTGTGGATCAGCAATAGGCGTCCCGCAGGGTCTCGGACCACCACCGTCACCGAGGGGACCACCGAGTTGGCTTTTGGAGCGTTCGGGTCGCGGAAGTAGTCGATCCGGCTCATCAGTGCGTGCCCTTCCAATCGGTGGGTGAGGAGATCGGGCGGGCCGACTCCCACACTTTCTCAACACTCTCGGCGTAGGCGTCGAAGAGTTCCCCGCCCGGGACCCGTCGCAGGTGGAGCACGGGGGCCATGTACGCGCCGACTCCGTAGAGGTGACCGTTCGCCAGCATCTCGTCATCGGCCCGGTATATCGAGTTGTAGAGCGTTGTGCTGTGCAAGCGGAATTCGACTCCAGGGAGGTCGAAGAGTGGGCCGTAGTTGATTAGGGCGTTTCGAACCTTGCCTGCCATTGCGGCCCCGATCCCCTCGTCCTCGCCTCTCACGGCCACGGCCGGCGAGTCGGGTTCGCCCAGCATGAAGCGGACGGGGACTCCGTCCCCCGCTTTCTCCTTCACGATGCGGTGAAACGTCGCGTCCTCGGTCAGCCAGAACCCTGAGTACACCAGCAAGTCAAACTGCCGGGTCGCCTTGGAGTACAGGCTCGTCCAAAGGGTCTGCATCACGACGGACCTATGCGGATACAGCCTGACTAACTCTGCGTTGCCACTGGCGGTCACTTCGGCCGACGTTCGCTCGTCTGGCCACAGGTAGGAGACTTCGCACTTCAGGAGCGAGGCGGTCGCGTACTGGAAGCGGCGATATGGCTTGCGTTCCGGGTCGTTGATCCAGCGTTCGACAGTCTTAGCTGCGACACCGAGACGGTCGGCGACCTCATCGAGTGTCAGACCCAGGTCAACTATCGCGCCGCGCAGTCGCTCGTTCGCCACGGCCAACCTCCGCTCATGCGGGACGACTTGGTACGACTTCACGCTAGCGAAGAACGACCCAGGTCGTACAGGTGCGAAGTCGAGCGTCGTCGCTGCTGCCGCCACGCTGTAGGTACATCGAGCGCGAGGGGCGCGGAACTCCAAACAGTCGAAGGGCTTGACGGGGTGAACCTCCCTCTGCAAGATGAGGAACATGTAGTACATGTTCCTCTTGATGGGGTCGCTTCGGCGGACCGATCGAGTGCACCACAAGGGGCCCGGGACAGAGCGGGCCGAGGGACCCGGATCCCTGGTCAACCGGAGGGCTCAGACCGAAAGGTCACGTCTCCATACGCCTGAAACGGGAGCCCGTGTTCCCGAAGGAGACAACGCACCACCTCGTATCACCGCCCCGCTGCTTCACGGCGCTGGTGCGCGTTTCCGGTGCGGCGCACTCCCGGACAAGGACAACTCGCCGCCTCGGTCTCCCTTTCCCGACGCAGTCAGAGGAGAGATCCATCATGCGAATGCGTACTTTCGTCGCTGGCCAGGAAGCGCACGGCGACTTCGAGTTCGCGGAACTGGCGCTCGGTATCGACATCGACCTGTTCCGGGGCCCGCTGGAGTCCGAGACGGACGACGAGCGGGCCGCCCGTGAGGACGTGGCCCTTCACGTCCTCGCCGACCTGCGGGCGGAGGCGGACGCCGGTGACGAGATCGCCGGTTGGGACGCCCTGTACGCCGACGCGCTGACCCGTACGGTGCCGTTCCTGCGCGCCGCCCGCGGCTACCGGCCGGGAGCGGGGGAAGCGGCATGAACGAGACTCGCAACCGCCTGTCGAAAGTGCAGGTCGGTGTTCTGACGGCCGCGTTCGTCCCCATGCTCGCCACGGGCGTGGTCGGCGGCATCGGTACCTACAGCAACATCGGTCACGCCTACGGCACAGGGACCGCGCTCGGTGCGCTTGGTGCTGGTGAGGGCGCCACGGCCGTGCTTGCCCTGGTCCTGCTGGGTCTGACCATGCTGGGCCAGTCCTCGCCGCGCGTCGTGCGGGCGGGGCTGTGGGCGTTGCCGGCCGCCGCCGCCGTCATGGGCGCCATGGCGGCGCCGGACCCGGGCCGCACGGTCGTCTACGCACTGACCCCAATGGGCATGTCCGTCTCGGCGGAGGGCATGGCCTTCCTCGCGCGCCGGATCGTCGTCCACACCGACGGCCGCGACGCGGAGAACGAGCGACGCACGGCCGACATCGTGCAGGCCCTCGCCTACCACCGGGCGCGTGCCGCCCACCACCCGGTGGATCGGGTGCGGAAGCGCTCGGATCGGGCATCGTGGCGTCTGGCCCGCAAGGTCGGGGTCGGGGACACCACGCTCGGATCGAGGCTGCTGGACGTCCAGCGCGACCGGATCACCGACGGCGCGGACGCTGCCCTCGCCTCGATGTTCGGCACCACCACCCCGATTCCTCCCGCAGTCACAAATGCGGAGGAATCGGAGGGGAGTAGTCGAGAACGGTCTACCTCTGACCTGCCTGTATCGACCCCTCCCACGGTCGTCCTGACACGGCTTACGGTGCCCGACCCGGTGCCGGTCGACCTCGGCAAGTCGGGTACCAGCATGAAGCCGATGCCCGCCGTCGTCCCGACTGTGAAGCCGGTCCCGATCGCCCCGGTGCCCGCCCGTTCGGTCCCGGCCGCGTCGACCGCGCCGCGTCGGGCGACGGGCCGTGTCCCGGCCGCCGCGAAATCGACCCGTACCCGCCGCACGCCCGAACAGCTCATGACGCAAGCGCGGAAGGCGACGGCAGGTCTCCCGGACGCTCAGGTGACCGGGGAGGGCATCCGCCGGGCCCTGCACACCTCGCCCGCCAACGCCCGCATGCTGCGGGACGCCCTGCTCGCCGAACGCGCCGCCGGGGCGGTGACGCCGTGAGCACCCTCACCGCGCTCTTACCGGCCGTGCCCGCTCTCGGGTGGGCGGTCCACGCCCGGTGGCTGCACGCACGGCTGACCACGGCCCGCCGTGACCCGCTGACCGGTCTGTGGACGCGGGAGGCATTCACCCGGCGGGCCCGCCGCCTGCTGCGCGACCCGCGCGCCGTGGTCGTGCTGGCGGACATCGACCACTTCAAGCAGGTCAACGACACCCACGGCCACGCGGCCGGTGACGCCCTGCTCACCACGGTCGCCGCCCGCCTGGCCCACGGCACCACCCCCGGCGGTGTCGTGGGACGACTCGGCGGGGACGAATTCGCCGCCGTCGTCATCGACCGCGACGGCACGATGCCGGATCGACTGCACACCCTCGCCCGCGTCCTCGCCCGGCCGGTCGACACCGCCCCCGCAGTGCACACCAGCGTGTCGCTGGGGTGGGTACGGGCCGCCGACCACCCGGGCGAGGACCTTTCAGCGCTGCTGCGCCGCGCTGATGAAGCCATGTACGCGGCCAAGCGGTCCGGCCGGTCTGGCCCTCGCCGGGCCCGTCTCGGACGGCTACTGGAGTCGGTGGCCGGTCGCCGTCCCGGACGGCGTGGCGCGGCATGAGCACGCTGCCGGTCTTCCGGTGGCACCTCGCCCCGGACGGCTACGCCACCCGCCGTCAACTACGGGCCCGCGACCTGCGCCCCGGCGGTCAGGACGTCGCCGCCCAGCTCGAACGCCCCCGGCGGCGGGGCCGCCCGCCCCTGGTCGCCTACCTGTACCGCGTCGACCTCGCCAAACCGGTCCGGCCGATGACCCCGGCACGGTGGGCGGCGCTCGCCAAGGCCAACACAGCCCGCCGCACCTGTCCCGCGTGCCGCCGGGATGCCGGATACGTCATCCCGCCCACGCTCGGAACCTGCGTGACCTGCGCCTATCCCGAAGAACAGCGCGTCGCTTGAACCGTCCTGAATCCCGGGTCCGGCCGCCCGACCTTCCACAGCAAGCCGGCCGGACCCTTCGACTCCCAAAGGAGTAGGTACATCGTGACTGAGTCCACCACGTTCACGCCCGCCGGGGACCCGGAGGGCACCGAACAGCCGACGGCAGACGTGCTGCCGTTCCCGCTGAAGAAGACGACCACCCCCACCCCGGCCGCGCCGGGCGAGGGTGCGGTGAAGCCGGGGGAGTGGGAGGCCGAACTCCCCGACACCGACGACCCGGAGGCCGACGGCCTGTCGGAGGGCGCGCCGGTCGACCCGCCGCGCTACCCGCCATCGGTGGCGGAGTGGATGCAGGCCAAGGACAAGACCCGTCTGCCGGTGCTGCCGGACTGGGTGAAACTGCCTGACCAGCGCACGGCCGTCCGCAAGTGGGCCGTGCGGCACTATTCCGCCGTGGCCGGCTATCACGCACTTCGGCTGCCGCTGGTCTACACGCCGAAGATCTGCATGTACTCGCCGCGCGGCGCGTGGCGATGGTCGACCGCGATCGGCCGGTGGGTGTTCGACGCGGAGGGCAAGACGCTACGGCTCGCCTCCGTCGCCAACGAGGACGCGGCCGAGTACCTGAAGCTGTCGCGGCAGCGCAACAACCGCGTCCGGCTGCGGGGGATCGTGGCCACGATCGGCGGTTTCATCGGTCTGGCCGCCGCGCTGACCCTGTACGTCATGGCGCCGTCGTGGCTGCTCATGCTGGCCGTGGCGACGCTGACCACCACCCTCGGTGCGGCCGGGGCGCCGGCCGACCGGCCGCTCATCGACATGGCCAAGGTCACGTTCCGCAAGCGGCGGCTGTCCTCCGACATCGTCATCCGCGCTCATGAGGCATCCGGGCTGACCACCAAGGATCAGACCATCGCGTTCCCCCGCCCGATCGGCCGTGACGGCGACGGGTGGCGCGTGGTCGTGGACCTGCCGTACGGCAAGACGTTCGAGGACGCGGTGAAGGCTCACGCCCGTCTCGCCTCCGGTATGGACATCGCCCCGACCCAACTGTTCCTGGACAAGGACGAGACGAGCGGGCGGCGGGTGTCGTACTGGATCGCCGACCGTGACCCGCTCGCCGTCCCGTCGGGCAAGTCGCCGCTGCTGGGGGCGACACGGGTGGACTTCTGGAAGCCATTCCCGTGGGGTGTCGATGAGCGGGGCAACCCGGTCATGGCCACCATGCTGTGGCTGTCCCTGCTGGTCGGCGCCGTGCCGCGTCAGGGCAAGACGTTCTCCGCCCGCACGATCGCGCTGGCCGCCGCGTTGGACCCGTACGTGCGGCTGTACGTGTTCGACGGCAAGGCGTCGCCGGACTGGCGCATGTTCGCCAAGGTCGCCCACCGCATCGGGTTCGGGATCGTGCCGAAGAACGGGGTCGACCCGGTTCAGCACCTGCTGACCTCGCTGCGGGAGCTGAAGGCGGACGTCGAGGACCGGTACCACCGGCTGTCGGAACTGCCGCTGCACGTCTGCCCGGAGGGCAAGCTCACCCCTGAGATCAGCCGGGACAAGAAGCTGAACATGCCCCTGACGCTGTTCGTGGTGGACGAGGTGCAGGAGTACCTGACCCACCCCGAGCACGGCAAGGAGATCCTGGCCCTGATGGTCTACCTCGCCCGGGTCGCCCCGGCCGTCGGCGTCTCGGTGATGACCGCGACGCAGAAGCCGGACGACAAGGCATGCCCGTCGGAGCTGCGTGACCAGCATCAGGCCCGGTTCGCCCTGCGGGTCGGCGCCTACCAGGTCTCGGACACCATCCTCGGTGCCGGGTCGTACTCGGAGGGGCTGGACGCGTCCAAGCTGCTGAAGTCCCACAAGGGCGTCGGGCTGCTCAAGGGCATGTCCGACGACTCCGGGATCGTGCGCACCTACCTCGCCGACGGCCGCGACGCCGACCGCATCCTGACCCGCGCCGCCGCCCTGCGCGAGGCCGAAGGGACGCTGTCCGGCGACGCGGCCGGCGAGGCCCCGGCCCCGGAGACGTCCGCGACGATCCTTGACGACGTCGCCGCCGTGCTCGGCAAGGGCGAGGCCAAGGTGTGGTCCGAGACCATCGTGGACCGCCTCGCCGACCTGCGCCCGGACGTCTACGGCCCGTGGGCAGAGCTGGAGCCCAAGCCCAAGGCCGAAGCGCTCACCGCCGCGCTCAAGCCGTTCGGTATCGGCACCGTGCAGATCAGCCGACGCATCGACGGCGAGGGACAGGTCAACAAGCGCGGCATCAAGCGGGACGACATCGCCACCGCGATTACGGAGCGCAACCGGAAGCGGGACGCCGGATAGGTCTCGGAGGGTGCTACCGGTAGCGGCAGACGTCGCTACCGGTAGCAACCCTGCTAGCGACCCAAACGGGCCCTGATCAGGTCGCTAGCACGTAGCGGCCGACCTGCGGAAACCCCCCTCCAACCCCTCTGAGAGGCCCCTGATGAGCCTTGCCGTGCTCGCTACCGCCTTCCTGCTGAGCGTCACCCTCTGTTACGCCGTCAAGTGCTGGCTCAGCCCGTTCGGGGACTGCCGCCGGTGCGACGGCATGGGCCACGCCCTCACCACCGACCGCAAGGGCAAGACCAAGCGCGGCAAGGACTGCCGCCGCTGCCACGCCACCGGCAAGCGCATACGCGTCGGCCGCTGGATCTACAACCGCGCCGCGCGCACCTACCGCGCCGGCACCCGCTGACCCGCCCGGGAGGCTCCGTGAACCTCACCATCCCGCTCGTTCTGCTGCTCGCCGTCGTCGTCGGCCTGCTGCTGCGCTTCAAGGCCGTCGGCGCCGGCGCGGTGGTCGTCGTCGCCCTGTTCGGGTTCTACCTCGCCCACACCGGCGCGGCCGACACCGTCAGCCGACTCGTCACCGCCTTCACCGACGCCCTACCCGGCATCAGCCGCTGACAGCAAGGGAGACCAGCACCGTGAACGAACCCACCGCGTACGGCCGCCCGGCCGGACACCAGACGGCGGCCGTGGAAGTCCACACCCCCACCCCGCTCACCCCCGCACACGTCACCCCGCTCACGCCCATACAACCGGGCACCATCCCGACCGTGGCGAGCGTCGTCCTCCCTGACGGCCGCATCGTCACCGGCTACGCCATCGAACCCGCCAAAACCGAACCGGTCGTCGCCAAGCCGGCCGTCTCCCGCGCGGCGGTGAACATCGCCCTCGGAGGCGTCGGATTCCTCGCCGTGTGCGGCGGACTGCTGCTGCTCACCTCGTTCATCGCCGCCCTGACCGCGCTCGTGACGCAGCTGGTCATCCTCGCTGCGGTCATCTTCGGCGGCTGGATCGCCGTGCAGGTCTTCAGGACGAACGGCCACAGCGGCGGGACGACGGTCAACATCCGCAAGGCCGTCATCAAGCGGAACAAGTTCTACGGCTGACAAAGGAGATCAACAACCATGGCCAAGCGCAATATCGCCCGTTGTGCCACCTGGTACCCCGTGATCGACGACCGCCGGGACAACGGGCGGCGGCTGACCGCTCACCAGGCAGCGTCCAGCATCCGTGGCGCACGCAGGCAGCCGAGCAAGGTCGTGGACGCCGTCCACGTCTACGCCACCACCGATCGCGACGGGACGCCGCTTCACATCGGATACGTCCACTACACGCCCGGCTACTGGACCGGCGTCACCGACGTCATCGACGTCTACGAGATCCCCAGAGACGCGCTGACCGACCTCTGAACACGCCCGTGGGCGGTGGCACTCCCGGACAAGGACAACCCACCGCCCACGGTCTCCGATCCCGACGTAGCAGAACAGGAGACCTACAGCATGACCCAACTGCACGTTTTCGGCGAGGGACCTTCGGTCCCGGCACCCCGATCGGGGCGAGGACGCCGGCCCCGTCTGCTGGATGCGTTCTGCTGCCAGGGCGGGGCGGGCATGGGCTACCACCTCGCCGGCTTCGACGTCACCGGCGTCGACCTCGCCCCCCAGCCCCGCTACCCCTTCACCTTCGTGCAGGCCGACGCGGTCGCCTTCATCCGCGAGCACGGAGCAGAGTTCGACTTCATCCACGCCTCACCGCCATGCCAGCACGACAGTGACTGCCAGCGCATCCAGGGCAACGCTCACCCCGACCTGATTGGCCCCACCCGCGCCGCACTGAAGTCCGTCGCCCGCCCGTGGGTGATCGAGAACGTACGGGGCGCGCTGCCGAAGCTGCGCCTACCCGTGATGCTGTGCGGGCCCATGTTCGGCCTGGAGACCTACCGCCACCGCTACTTCGAAGCCGACGGAGGACTCCGGCTGCCGCAACTCCCGCACCCCGCGCACATTGCCCCACAGGCCAAGATGGGACGTCCCATCCCACCCGGCCACTACGGGCAGTTCATCGGAAACTTCTCCGGCGTGCCCCTCGCCCGGCGCGTGATGGGCGTGGACTGGATGAACCGCGACGGCATCCGCGAGTGCATACCGCCCGCCTACACCGAGTGGATCGGCCGGGGCTTCCTCGCCGCCGACGACCTGCGGGAGGCGGCATGAACACGGCGCCCGACCACCTGCGGACCGCCCTCGCCCTCGGGGCGGCCGGAGTGCCGGTCCTGCCTCTACTGCGGGGCAAGGTCCCATTCGGTAACTGCCGTTCCTGCAAGGACGGTGCCTGTGGCGGCCGACCCAACATGAAGACGACGGGCCCGTGCCGGTGCCCGGCGCCGTGCCACGCGTGGGCCGCTGCCACCACCGATCCCCACGTTCTCACCTCGCCCGTGTGGGCGTGGGTATGGCGCGAGGCCGTGGCGGTCGCCTACCACCCCGGCGGGGCCGGGCTGACCGTGGTCGACCTCGACAATGCGGCGGCTATCGCGTGGGCCCGCGAGACCCTGCCCGCCACCTGCACCGTGCCGACGACGCGCGGTGAGCACTGGCTCTACCGGGGAGCCATGCCGTCATCGAACTCTGTCCGGCCGGGCGTCGACATCAAATCCCTCATGTCCTACGCCCGCTGGCTCGGGCCCGGAACGGGACGTATGGCCGTTCTCCCGTCGGCCGTGCGCGCCTTGCCGGTGAAGGAAGACACCACCCCCGCCCCGGGGGAGGTGGCATCTTCCCTTCCTGCCCGCGCCACGTGGTCGCGCAAGGTGGCCACCGGGTGCCGCCACACCGAGCGCTACGTCCGCACCGGCCTCGAACACGGCCTCGCCCTGGTACGCGCCCGGACCGAATCCGGCGCCGGATCACAGGCGTTCGGCGTCGCCCGGTTCCTCGCCGCACAACACACCGGGTGCCCCGGACCGTGCGGACTCGCCGCGATCGGCGAGGAAATCGTGACCGCCGCCGTCTCGGTAGGCGTCCCGGATGCCTACGCCCGCCGCGCGGTCGCCAACGGCCTTGAGACGGCTGTGGAGCGCTCGGCATGAACAAAGCATCCCGAACTATCCCGAACGGCCCTCAGGGCGCCGGACAGGGCCCACCACGGCCGACCGTAGGCGAACCGAAGGTCGCCGCCCGCAAGGGCGTCCTTTCTGCCGTTGGTTCTGACCCGCAGACGGTCACCATCACCGGCATCACCCTGGGGCTTGAGATCCAGTGCGAGGGCGTACCGGTCGCGGACTGGATCTGTGCCTGCGGGCATCACGAACGCGCCCGGGGCCGGGCCGCCGTCATCAGGCTGACTGCCTGCGTCCGCGTCGGAGTCTGCCCCCACACCGCCACCGCTGAAGGGAGGGCGGCCGCATGAATCCACAACCTGTGGACAGCCCCGACCTGTGGGCCGGACTGCCCACCCTGACAGAACCGCCTGGCGAGGACGATACGGCGCAAGACGTGTGGGATGACCCTATTCCCCTCACCGGTCGCCGTGAGCGTCCGCCGTTCCCTGCCCACGTCCTCCCTACCTGGTTGGGGGAGTTCGTGGCGGCCGTCGCCGAAGAGACACAGACACCGGTGGACCTCGCCGGTTCGGTCGCCCTCGCCGTGCTCGCCACGGCGGCCGGCGGCCGGTCGGTGGTCCACGTGCGTGGCAACTGGCGGGAGCCCACCAATCTGTTCACGGTTGTCGCGCTCCCGCCCGCTAACCGAAAGTCCGCCGTATTCGCGCTGCTGACCAACCCCCTCTATGAGGCGGAGAAACAGCTCAAGACCGCGATGAAGCCCGTGATCGTGGAAGCGGAGCTGACAGCGAGGCTCGCCAAGGAAGCAGCGGACAAGGCCGCTGCCAAAGCCGCATCTGCCGACGGCGACAAGCGCGATGAGATGGTGGCCACCGCCGTGGGCCTCGCGCAGACCGCCGACACACTCACCGTCCCCGCCGAACCGGTCCTGCTGGCGGACGACTCGACACCCGAGACGGTCACCTCGCTCATGGCCGAACAGGGCGGCCGGCTGTCGGTGATGAGCGCGGAGGGCGGGATCTTCGACATCATCGCCGGCCGCTACTCGGGAGCTCCCAACATGGAAGTCTTCCTGAAAGGGCATGCCGGGGACCGGCTGAGGGTGAACCGGCAGACCCGCCGCGAGTACATCGACGCCCCGGCCCTCACTATCGGTCTCGCCGTGCAGCCGGACGTCCTGCGGGACATCGGCAAGGTGAAAGGGTTCGAGGGACGCGGACTGCTGGCCCGCTTTCTGTACTCCCTGCCGGTGTCCACGGTCGGCGACCGCGAGATCATCACCGACCCGGTCCCCGAACAGACAGCCGCCACCTACACCGCCCGGATCATCGACCTCACCCTGTCCCTGGCGGAGTGGACCGACCCGGCCGTCATCCAGCTCACCCCCAAAGCGGATGCGGCCCTGATCGCCTACCAACAACGCATCGAACCGCAGCTCAAGGCACGCGGCGGCACGCTGGGCCACATCTCCAACTGGGCCGGAAAGCTCGCCGGAGCAACTGCCCGCATGGCCGCGCTGCTGCACCTGGCCGAACACGGCGGCAACGGCTACGCCCACCCCGTCACCGACGCCACCATGCGCGCGGCCATCGAACTGGGGGAGTACTACACCGCCCACGCCCTCGCCGTGTTCGACGTCATGGGCGCCGACCCGGTCCTTTCCCGCGCCCGCAGCGTCCTGGAAGCGCTGAGGGACAACCGGTGGGAGGACGTCAGCCGCCGGGACGTCTTCAGCGTCCTGTCCCGCAGCGAGGTGCCCACCATCGCCGACCTCGAACCCGCCCTCGCCCTGCTGGAAGACCACGGATACCTGCGGTCCTACCAACCCGAGCGCACCGGCAAGCGCGGACGACCACCGGCACCCCGCCTACTGGCCCACCCCGCCCTGC